>JBGSWY010000576.1:0-4083 GCA_041751715.1 Burkholderiaceae bacterium | reverse complement strand
CATTACGTTCGCCGTTTCATCCGCGCGCTGCCAGTAACCGGCCATTACCTGCGGGCCACGAATCGCGATCTCGCCGACTTCACCCGTCGGCAGCTTGTTACCGTCGTCGTCCAGGATAGCGATGTCGGTCGAGGGCAAGGGAAGCCCGATGGTGCCGGTGTACTTCGCCGTGTCGGTGGGATTGCACGTGGCCGATGGCGAAGTCTCCGATAGGCCGTAGCCTTCGCAGATTGCGCTGCCGGTGAGCTTCAGCCACTTTTCCGCCACTGCCTGCTGCACGGCCATGCCGCCGCCGAGCGACAGAATCAGCGACTTGAAGTCGAGCTTCTTGAACTCGTCGTTGTTGGCAAGCGCATTGAACAGCGTGTTCACGGCCGGGAAGACGCCGAACTTGTGCTTGCCCAGCTCCTTGACGAATGCCGGAATGTCGCGCGGGTTCGGAATCAGCACGTTCTTGCCGCCGGTGCGCATCGAGAGCAAAGCGCAGCAGGTCAACGCGAAGATGTGATACAGCGGCAATGCCGTCACTGTTACACACTGCTCGCCGGGTTTCATCTTCGCCAGCGCCGGCTGATACCACGCTTCGGATTGCAGCATATTGGCGATCACGTTCTTGTGCGTCAACGTCGCGCCCTTGCTGACGCCCGTCGTGCCGCCGGTGTACTGCAGGAACGCGACATCCTGATGGCTGCAATCGACCTGCTTCAGGTTCATCTTCATGCCGTCGGCCAGCACATCACTCCAGCGCAACGCGTTCGGCAGCGAAAACGCCGGCACCATTTTCTTGACGTTGCGCACCACGAAATTGACGATCAGGCTCTTCGGAAAGGCCAGCATGTCGCCCATCGCGCAGACGACAACGGTTCTGGTCGGCACCCTGTCGATCACCTGCTGCAACGTGCAGGCGAAGTTCTCAAGGATAAAGATCGCTTCGGCGCCCGAGTCCTTCAGCTGATGCTCCAGCTCGCGCGGCGTGTAGAGCGGATTGACATTGACCACCGTACAGCCGGCGCGCAGCACGCCGGCCATCGCGGCCGGATACTGCAGAACGTTCGGCATCATGATCGCGACCCGCTTGCCCTTGCCGAGACCCTTGCTTTGCAGCCACGCACCGATCGCCGCCGAGTTTTCATCAAGCTGGCGAAACGTCATCTCCGCGCCCATGAAGCTGTACGCGACTTTGTCACTGTGCTTCTTGAACGCTTCGTCCAGCAGCTGGATCAGGGACTTGTACTGATTCGGATCGATATCCGCCGGCACGCCCTTCGGATAGTTCTTGAGCCAGAACCGGTCCATCGCTGTCTCCTTAGGATTGTCGTTCTTGGTAGCAGGCCATCATAGCCAGCCCGTCAGCGCTGTACCAGCATGCTTTGCAGGGAATCATCGCGGCGCTCTTTCGGCAGCCCAGCAAGTCGCTTCACCTCTTGGTAGAAACGCGGAAAGTCGCCGCCAGTTTGCGCCAGCAGGGCATCGAAGGCGGGCACGAGATCGTTGTACGCGCCGATCGACGCCAGATGCGCGTTGGTCAGGTCCTGCGCAAAAAAGCGGTCGTAGCCGGCAAAGCCGCCCCAGCTTGCGCGCAGTTGCGCGTAAGCGTCCTTCAGCATCGCGAACAACTGCTGCTTGCGCTCGCGTTTGACCTCGTCCGATTGCCGGCTGCCGTAGTTCTCGAACAGCAATCCGCGATATTGCAGCAGCAGATTCAGAAACTCGCGCCGGCGCTGCGAAAAATCGGCATACGCCTGGCGCGACTTTTCGTCGCCATGTTCCGTCAGCCAGCGCCGCACGCCTTCGCGCTCGACTGCGGTGGCGAACGATTCGTTGAATGTCGTGTCGCCGCCGACGAACACGACCTGATGTGCCAGCTCATGAAAAATCAGCCCGGCGAGCTGGCCCTCGGTGCCGCCGATGAACGTGTTCAGCAGCGGGTCGGCAAACCATCCGAGTGTGGAATACGCCGGCACCCCGGCGACGTTGACCTCGAAGCCTTCGGTGCGCAGCTGGTCGGCGGCGCGCTCGGCCGCGGTGCGCTCGAAGTACCCGCGATACGCGGCACAGCCCACCACCGGATAGCACCATTGTTTGAGTTCGAGCGACAACTCGGGGGTGGCGAAAACATTCCACACGACGAACGGTCGCTGCAGATCGGCGTACGAGCGATAGCTGCGATTTTCCGGCAATGCAAGTTCGCTCGACGCGAACGCGCGGATTCGTTCGGCGCGCTGCAACCGCTGCTTCAGCGGTTCTTTGATCGCCGGGTCAGCCACGATCTCCGGAATCGGGCGCGCCGCACTGAGCATCGCAAAATGGCCGTGGATCGACTGGGCGTAGTAGTCCAGCGTCGAACAGCCGACGGCCGCCGCAATCGCGAGCGCGATGCCGCCGGCCAGCAACACGCCTTTACGGTTTCGAAAAATCATCGGGCACTATTGTGCCCGGTACGTACGCGCGTCAGTGCTGGGGAAGCTGGCAAATAACCCGGCGCAGCTTGCCACTGACCTCATCTCGCATCGGCGCGCGGCGCGCAATGTCGATCGACACCGCTCCGATGCCGAGCGCATCGAAGTAGCTGCCCAGCGCGCGCCGAACTTTGCGCGCCGATCCGTGCTCATCGTCACCCAGGCGGATTTGCAGGTTGCGCGGCGCGGTCTGCGTCACCTGAAAGTCATGCACGCAGGCTTCGTCCTCCATCACGGTGGCGAGCGCCAGCGGCACGACCGTCGCCGTGCCGCCAGCGGCCAGCGGAAATACCAGCGCTTCATCCGTGCGACCCTCGACCGACATCACCCGAAAGCGGCTGCCGCAGCCGCAGGGCGTGTCGATCATCGTGATCGAATCGCCGAGGTCGTAGCGAATCAGCGGTTGAATCCGGTTTGCCAGATTCGTCAACAGCACGGAGTGAGAGCGCGTGCCGGGCGCGACCGGCCTGCCGTGGCGGTCGATCGGTTCCAGGATCACCCAGTCGCTGTTCAAGTGCAGGCGGCGGTACGGGCACTCCCATGCGATCGGCAGGAACTCGGATGCACCGTACGAATTGCGCACCGGGCAGCCGAAGGCGCGCTGCAACTGCGAACGGGTCGGCGTCGCGAGCGTCTCGCCGCCGGTCCACACTTCGCGCAGTCGCGTTTGAAGCCGGCCCGCCTACTGTTCGTCGGCCAGCACTTGCGCCGCGGTGGGATAGGAAGCGAGCAGGGTCGGCCGGAATTCGTTCAACTGTTTTACCAGGTTCGCGACCGGTTGCAGCAACGAGAATCCTCTGAGCGACGCCGCCAGCCACGGCATCGTGCGCCGCATGCGCTCCACCGTCGAGATACCCGCAAAATGTCCACCGGTCGCCGCGACCATCGCGTAGCGATCGCCGGCAATCAACTGGCGCGCCAGATCCGACGCCGAACGCACGCCGCGAAAGCGCTGCCATTCGAGCGCGTCATACACCGCGAGCGCATCGGGATCGTGCACGAAGTAACCCGGCGCACCGGTCGTGCCGGAGCTGGTCCACACCGCATAGCGCCCGAGCAGGGCACCTCCGAGGCGGTCCGGCTCCGCCATGAACTGCTCGACCGCGCGACGAGTCAGCGCCGGTTGGGTCACGACATCATCGAACTCCGCCATCAATGAATGCTTGGACACGGGCGGCAGATCAGTCAGCCGCAAATGCGAATGGGAGGTCACCGGCGCCTTGCGATACAGCCGCGCGTAGTACGGCGAGGCCTCGTATGCGTAGGACACCAGTGCAATCAGGCGCCGCTCGACTTGAGCGGCGATCGCGGCCGATGAGCTGATCGAGCCGTTCCATACGTCAAGCGCCGCCTTGCTCCAGCGTACCGAGTCATAAACAGCGGCCAGCGGAAGATCGAACAACGAAGGCGAGGCGGCGACCATGCGAACCGCATTGTCCTGCGTCGCTTAGTCGCCGTCATGCCCCGAAGCGGGGACCGTCACGTCATCACGTCGCCACAACCTCCACCACGCAGTCGTAGAACGTCGGCGCGCGTCCGATGTCGGTCAGCGCCGGGCCCGTCAGCTCGTTCGCGTTCTTGCCGTCGCGCGCAAGCTTCTTCCACCAGATTGACAGGGCGACGA
>JBGSWY010000575.1:0-2233 GCA_041751715.1 Burkholderiaceae bacterium | reverse complement strand
CCCGCTTGAACATGAAATCGCGCAGTTGATCATCGACTGCACCGGGCTGGAGGACATGCGCGCGGAAGATATCGATCCGGCCGCGCCGCTGTTCGTCGAGGGTCTCGGTCTGGATTCGATCGATGCGCTGGAGATCGGCGTCGCGCTCGCGAAGCGCTATGGCGTCAAGCTGACCGCCGACAACGAGAACAACCGGCAGCACTTTGCCAGCGTGCGCACACTGGCGGCGTTCGTGGCCGGTCAGCGCGGCGCTGCGCAGGCGGCGTGACCGCTCGATTGTGGTTCGCCGAACATCGCACCATTGCCATCACATTCTGCGCTTCGCGTTTGCGTCATCGTGCCGGTGTATGACCATGATCGCGCACTGCCGCGGCTGGTGCAGGCGCTGCGCCGGAGCGGGCTGACCTGCTGGCTGGTCGACGATGGCAGCCAGGCGCAGTGCGCGCAAACGGTGCAAACGCTTTGTGCGGAAAATCCGGAGTGGCTGCAAGGGTTGCGGCTCGAACCCAATCAGGGCAAGGGCGCTGCGGTGCTGGCCGGGTTGCGCGCTGCGCAGGCGGGGGGCTTCACGCATGCGGTGCAGATCGATGCCGATCTGCAGCACGATCCGTCGCGCATCGGCGAGTTCGTGGCGGCTGCCGAACGTCATCCGGATGCGGTCATCAACGGCGTGCCGCAATACGACGCGAGCGTGCCTAAAGTGCGGCTGCACGGAAGGAAAATCACCACCGTGCTGGTCTGGCTTAACACGCTGTCGCTCCGGATTGCCGACGCCATGTGCGGCTTTCGGCTGTACCCGATCGCGCCCGCCGTTGCGCTGGATGATCGCGTGCGACTCGGCCGCCGCATGGAGTTCGATACGGAGATCCTCGTGCGGCTGTTCTGGGCCGGCACTCCGGTCGTCAACCTGGCCACGCCGGTGACCTATCCGGCCGACGGCGTCTCGCACTTCCGCATGCTGCGCGACAACCTGCGGATCACCGGGCTGCATTTCCGATTGTTTGGCGGGATGCTGATTCGCCTTCCCCGGCTGCTGCCGCGGCGGCTGGCGGGCCGGGCGCCGTAGCGCATGGTCGCCATGCCCAACCCACGACGTCCCAGTTCGCACTGGGCTTCGCAGCCCGAAGCCGGGCGTAGCGGCGGGCTGTGGTTCATGTACACCTCTCATATCATTTTGGGCCGCGCTTTGTATCGGCTGCTGGCGTGGCCGGCTTCCTGGTATTTCGTCGCGGTGCGACCGGTCGCGCGCCGCGCTTCGATCGACTACCAGCGCCGCCTTGGCACGCTCCCGGCGGGTGCGAGCGCATGGCAGGCGTGGCGCGCAGCCGCGCGGCACATGCGCCACTTTGCCGATGCGCTGCTCGACAAGGCGCTGGTCTGGACCGGCAGGCTCGAGCTTGACGGGATACGCCGCGAAGTCGATCAGCGCTTCGATGACGCGGTGGACGCCAATCGCGGCGGTGTGCTGGTCGTGGCGCACTTCGGCAACCTCGAAGTGCTGCGCCGCCTGGGCGAACGCGCCAAGGAGCTGCGGCTGCATATCCTCGTGCACACCAAGCACGCCGAGCGCTTCAACCGGATGATGACGCGCATCAATCCGCAAAGCGCCGAGCGATTGCTGCAGGTGACCGAAATTGACACCGCCACCATTGCGCACCTGGCAGCGCGCGTCGAGCTCGGCGATTTCGTCGTGCTGGCAGCCGACCGCGTGCCGGTCACCAGCGAGCGAGTGCTCCAGGTCCCCTTCCTCGGCGCCGGCGCCGAGTTTCCGATCGGACCCTGGGTACTCGCTGCGGCGCTGGATTGCCCGGTGTACTGGCTGGCGTGCTACCAGCGGCCAGATGACGGCGGGCGCTACACGCTGGTGTGCGAGCTGATGCGCGAGCGGATCGTGCTGCCTCGCAAGACGCGCGAGGCGGCGTTGCGCGAAGTGATCGCCGATTATGTCCAGTACCTGGAACGTGCGTGCCGCGAGGCGCCGCTGGCCTGGTTCAACTTCTTTCCGTTCTGGCGCACACTGAGATGACCGCCGCTCGTCTCGCCGCGAGTGGCGAGCTCGCTTTGCTGTTCCATGATCGCGCGCGCGTCGCTGAGGCGCTCGGATGACAGGCACGGTACTGGTGACCGGATCGAGCCGCGGCATCGGCCGCGCGACCGCAGTGCGACTGGCGCGCGATGGCTACGATCTGTGGCTGCACCATTCGGGCGCCACCCAGGCGATCGATGTTGTGGT
>JBGSWY010000574.1:0-2486 GCA_041751715.1 Burkholderiaceae bacterium | reverse complement strand
GCCGACATGGCGATGCAAGTGTCCAGCAGCGGCTCGACGGATCTGCTTTCGCTGGTGATGTTTGTGGTGGACGCCTCGAAACCGTTCTCGTCTCCGGCCAAGTTCCCGTAAGCAAACGGAATCGTCCTAACTGCCGATCTCTTGCAACCGTCTGATTTGCCGCGCCATCAGCATGTCGATGTCGGCGATGTCGGCGGCGGAAAGCTTCGGTCCCGGCTTGCGGACCGCGGACGAGGCGATTGCGCCGCGCTGCGCGAGCATGTATTTGCGTACCGCCAACCCAAGCGCCGATTGCTGTTCGTAGCGCGCAAGCGGCAGGTAGGCGTCAAACAGATCGTGCGCGCGCTCGATGTCGCCCGCTGCATGAGCCTTGCACACATCGACCATCATCTCGGGGTAGCTGAAGCCGGTCATAGCGCCGTCCGCGCCCCGCGAGAGTTCCTCGGGCAGAAAGAGGCCGCCGCCGTTGCCGCAGAGAATTGAGACGCGCCTGACTCTCCTGTCGCCTTTTTCACTCGCTGCGCGAATGGCGGAAAGCTTCGCCAGGCCGGACCCCGGCCAGTCTTCGTGCTTGAGCATCACGCACGTGGGTATCGCGTTAAAGATCCTGAGCAGGACCGCAACGGGAAGCTGCACGCCGGTGGCGAGCGGATGATCCTGCACGCAGAACGGAACAGCCGGTCCGAGTGTCTCGGCCGCCATCTCGAAGTAGCCATAGGCTTGATCGTCGGTCTTCACGGTGGCGGCCGGTGCGACCATCACTCCGGCTGCTCCCATGTCCATCACGCTGTCGGCAAGTTCGCGCATCGCGGCAAAGCCCGGCGCGGAGACGCCGACGATGACCGGCACCCGGCCACGCACCCGCGCCAACACGCGCTTCACGTAACTGCGCGCTTCCTCGGCAGTGAGCTTCGGCGCTTCGCCCATCACGCCAAGGACGGTGAGCCCGTTCGCACCTTTGCCGAGATAAAAGTCGATCACACGATCGGTGCTCGGCAAGTCCAGCGCGCCGTCGTCGCTGAAAGGCGTCACCGTGATGACGTAGACGCCTTTCGCACTCTCGTCCAGTTTTGGCATTTGTCAGGTTAGCGTTGCGGGGTCTTGCCGACCATTGTGGGCGCACGCATGAAGTCGAAGTCGACTCCCTTGTCGGCCTGCGTCACCGTCTGCAGGAACAGCTTGCGATAGCCTCGATCGGCGGTCGGCTCGATCACCGGATTGTCGCGTGCGCGCTGCGCCAACACGGTATCGGACACAAGCAGCGAAATCTCGCGGTTCTTCACGCTCAGCCGAATGCGGTCGCCGCTGCGCACATGCGCAAGCGGCCCGCCGATCGCAGATTCCGGCGTGACGTGCAAAACGATCGTGCCGAACGCCGTGCCGCTCATGCGGCCGTCCGAAATACGCACGATGTCTTTGACGCCGGCACGTGCAAGCTTGAGCGGAATGGGGATGTAGCCTGACTCCGGCATTCCGGGTGCGCCCTTGGGGCCGATGTTCTTCAGCACGAGGATGTCGTCCGGCGTCACATCAAGGTCAGCGGCGTCAATGCGCTCGGCCAAGTCCTCCGCATCTTCGAACACGACCGCACGGCCTTCGTGTTCCATCAGTTTCGCGTCCGCTGCCGATTGTTTGATGATGGCTCCGCCGGGCGCGAGATTGCCCTGCAGCACGGCGATGCCGCCCTGCGGATAAATCGGGTCGTTGACACTGCGTACGACGTTCTGCGCAAAGCCCGGTCCGGCGCGCTCGATCTCTTCGCCGAGCGTGCGCCCTGTGACTGTCATGGCGTCAAGGCGCAACAAGGGTTTCAATTCGCGCAACAGGGTCGCCATGCCGCCGGCCCGGTGGAAATCTTCCATGTAGTGCTGGCCAGATGGTTTCAGATCGAGCAGCACCGGCGTCTTGCGCCCCATGCGGTCGAGTGCCTGCAGATCGACCTCGAGCCCCACGCGGCCCGCGATCGCCGCCAGGTGCACGATGCCGTTGGTTGAGCCGCCGATGGCGAGCAGCACTCGCATTGCGTTCTCGAAAGCAGCCGGCGTGAGGATCCTGTCGATCGTCAGCTTGTCGTGTGCCATCTGCACCGCTTGCGCGCCGGTCTGCTCCGCGACGCGGATGCGGTCTGCGGTGACTGCCGGTGGGGACGCGCCGCCAGGCACTGTCATGCCGAGCGCCTCCGCGATGCACGCCATGGTGCTCGCCGTGCCCATCACCGAGCACGTGCCGACGCTTGCTATCAACTGGTTGTTGACGTCGGCCGTTTCCTCGGCATCGATCTCTCCAGCGCGGAACCGGCCCCAGTAGCGACGGCAGTCGGTGCAGGCACCGACCCGTTCGCCCCGGTGCGAGCCGGTCAACATCGAGCCCGTGACGAGCTGTATCGCCGGAATGTTTGCCGAGGCCGCGCCCATCAACTGGGCCGGCACCGTCTTGTCGCAGCCGCCGATCAACACCACCGCATCCATCGGCTGCGCGCGAATCAT
>JBGSWY010000573.1:0-10206 GCA_041751715.1 Burkholderiaceae bacterium | reverse complement strand
GAGCCGTCAGCTGCGTGAGCGGCTACAACGCGAGTTGAAGTCCAACGTCGCGATGCGTATGCGCGAGACCGACGACGAACAAGTGTTCGAGGTCGCCGGCCGGGGCGAACTGCACCTCACGATTCTGCTCGAGAACATGCGGCGCGAAGGGTATGAGATGGCGGTATCGCGGCCGCGTGTGCTGTTCAAGGATGTCGATGGCGAGCGGCTCGAGCCGTTCGAAATGCTAAGCGTCGATGTCGAAGACCAGAACCAGGGCGCAATCATGGAAGAACTCGGCCGCCGCAAGGGCGATCTGCAGGACATGCAGCCCGACGGCCGGGGCAGGGTGCGGCTCGAGTATCGAATTCCCGCACGCGGTCTGATCGGCTTCCAGGGCGAGTTCATGACGCTGACGCGCGGCACAGGGCTCATGAGTCACGTGTTCGACGACTACGGACCGGTTCGCACCGGTGAAGTCGGCGAGCGCCGCAACGGTGTGCTGATCAGCCAGGACGAGGGCGACGCCGTGGCTTACGCGCTCTGGAAGCTGCAGGAGCGCGGGCGCATGTTCGTCAGCCCCGGCGACAAGCTGTACGAAGGCATGATCATCGGCATCAACTCGCGCGACAACGATCTGGTTGTCAATCCGGTGCGCGAGAAGAAGCTGACCAACGTGCGTGCATCGGGCAAGGACGAGCACATCGACCTGGTGCCGCCGATCGCGCTGACGCTCGAGTCCGCGGTCGAATTCATTGCCGATGATGAACTGGTCGAGATCACGCCGCAGAGCATTCGTCTGCGCAAGCGGTATCTGAAGGAGCACGAGCGCAAGCGCGCTCAAAGGGAGGCCGCGTAGCGGCATGCACGCTGCGCGTCCATGCCGCTGAAGAGCGGCAGTACGAGGCTCCCTCCCCAGCCCTCCCTCCACGAGGGAGGGAGCAAGACCCGGTCGAAATGTTTCTGAACTTGTCCCGCGCGATCATTCTGATGATCATCGCGCCGGCACTATGGAGCACGGCCGGCGTCGTGACCCGCCATCTTTCACCGGAGCTGCAAGCCGACGGTCGCTTCGAGATCACTTTCTGGCGCAGCCTGTTTGCCGCAGTCTTCGTGGGCGGATTCCTGTTGCTCAGGCGCGATTTCGCGGCGTCGCTGCGACGCGCAGGAACCGCCGGGATCGTGTCCGGCTGCATGTGGGCGATCATGTTCACGGTGTTCATGCTGGCCCTTACGATGACATCGACCGCCAATACGCTGATCGTGCTGGCGATCGCGCCATTGGTCACCGCGCTGCTTGCCCGCGCGTTTCTAGATGCGCCCATCCCGCCTCGCACGTGGGCCGCGATCGTGATCGCGATGACGGGCATCGGCGCGATGTTCGCCGGTAGCTTGCGCATCGAGTCGAGCGCGAGCGTGCTCGGAATGGTGATCGCCCTCGGCGTGCCGATCGCGTCGGCAGTCAACATCGTGACCCTGAAGAAGCGCGGCCAGTCGGTGGACCTGGTACCCGCAGTCTTTCTCGGCGGAGCGATTTCGGCATTGGCGATGCTGCCGTTGGCGCTGCCGTCGATGGCGCAGCCGCGCGATATTGCGTTGCTCGCATTCCTCGGATTCTTTCAGCTCGGGCTGCCTTGCACGTTGCTGGTTATCGCGGCACGTCACCTGTCGGCCACCGAAGTGGCGCTGCTGGCGCTGCTCGAAGTCGTGCTCGGCCCGCTACTGGCATGGTTAGGTGCGGGCGAGGTCGCGACCACATCGACGTTGCTCGGCGGCGCCCTGGTGATCGGTGCGTTGCTGCTCAACGAACTGGTTGCGAGTCCCGCGCGGCGTCAGCCAACGCCCTGACGCGAATCGGCCGTGCCGGGAACGTTTGATGCTGAAAAGGAATCGAGAGTGCGGCCGCAAAGTGCGTGCCGTCCACGACGTTAAATCTCCATCCGCTCAAGGACTATCAATGGCACAACCACTGCACGGAAAGAAAGTAGCGATTCTGGCTACCGACGGCGTCGAACAGGTCGAGCTCATCCAGCCGCGTGAAGCGGTCGAGAGCGCGGGAGCAACCACCGAGCTGTTATCGATCAAGGACGGTGAAATACAGGGAATGAATCATGACGAGAAAGGCGATCGCCTGCGCGTCGATCGACTCGTGTCGGAAGCGTCTGTGGAAGACTATGACGCGCTGATTCTGCCCGGAGGCACGACCAATCCCGACAAACTGCGCCGCGACACCAATGCGGTCAGCTTCGTGCGTGACTTTGCGGCGAGCGGCAAACCGATCGGCGTGATCTGCCATGGCCCCTGGCTGCTGATCGAGGCGGGCGTTGTGCGCGGACGCAAGATGACGTCGTTCGAAAGCATTCGCACCGATCTGAAAAATGCCGGCGCCATTGTGGTCGATCAGGAAGTGGTGACCGATCAAGGCATCGTGTCGAGCCGCAGCCCGGATGATCTGCCGGCGTTCTGCCGCAAGATCGTTGAAGAATTTGCCGAAGGAAAGCACCGGCAGCGCGAAACCGCTGCGGCGTAGCGGCAAGCGCTCGCCGCGAGCTCACGTTGCGAACGCGCGCCGTGATCTCCATCATGGAATTTGCGATGCCAGGCGAAGATCCAGTGCCTGTCAGTCAGCCGCTGATCGCGTTCAACGCGCTTGCCGAGCCGGCGACCGCTTCACTCCCAAGCAGGTTGCTACCATCAACCAGCAACAGCAGTGCCGGCCGAGCTCAGCCGGCAAGTCCGGCGGCCCGGAGATCTTGCTGCGGCAGGAATCCGGCGGCGTGCGCCTGACTGTATTCGATGGAGGTCACGAGAAAGACACAGAAGCGGGGCTGCGCTGCTGAACCGGCAACGCAAATCCTGATCTCACGACCTGCAACGGTCGGGTACTCGACTTGCTTTGGCAGGCTCGCAACTCGCAGCCTTTCCAACTCCTGAAATTCACCCATAGTTACCAATAAGGAAAACGATGCAACGTTCAAAGATGGCATACCTGTCAACGCTGACACTCGCGGCGCTCTGTTTTGGCGGGGCGTCCTTGGGCGTCGGCGCGCAATCGACTCAGCAAACCGTGCCGTCCCAACCCAGCTCTGCCCCGGCGAAACCGCTTCGCTCGCCCGACGTCGTGTACGTCCCGACGCCACCCGAAGTAGTCGATGCGATGCTGAAGGTAGCGAAGGTCCAAAAGGGCGACGTGCTGTATGACCTGGGTTCCGGCGACGGGCGCATCCCCATCATGGCGGCGCAGAAGTACAACGTGACGCGCGCCACCGGCATCGACATCAATCCGGATCGGGTCAAGGAAGCGCAAGCGAATCTGAAGGCAGCGGGCCTGGGTGATCGCGTGCGGTTTCGCAATGAAGACCTGTTCGAAGCGGATTTTTCGGAAGCAACGGTGGTGACCCTTTACCTGCTGCCTGCGCTCAATGTGAAGCTGCTGCCGAAGCTGCTGAGCGACTTGAAACCGGGTACGCGCATCGTTTCGCACGCTTTTGACATGGGCAGCTGGAAGCCTGAGCAAACGCTCGATGTCGGCGGCCGCTCGGTTTACTTCTGGACGATCCCGGCCAAAGGAACGCCTGCATATGCTGCCGCGACGGCTGCGGCAAGTGCCAGCTCAACCAGGCCCTAGCGCGCACATCGCCAGAGTGAACCCGCTGCGGCGTGGCGCTCAGGTTCGCAGGAGATCCTCGTGTTGATAAGAACTTGGCGTCTGTTTGCCCTCGTGCTTGTGGCTCTGAGTCTGGCGCCGGCGCTCGGTCATCTGCTTGAGCTACCCGCCAAGATGACCTATGACGGAGCGCTCTGGGTGACGCTTCAGCAATCGCTGTACGGCGCCTTCGGCACCGTGGGGGCTGCCTTTGAGGTAGGCGCGGTTGTTACGACGGTGGTTCTTGCGATTCTGGTGCGCCACGGGCAGCCCGCTTTCGGCTGGACGTTTTTTGCCGCAGTCTGCATGGTGGCCGCGCATGCGGCCTTCTGGATCTGGCTCGCTCCGGTCAACAGCACGGTCGCGGCGATTTCGCTTGAGACGCTGCCGCCAAACTGGATGGATCTGCGCAATCAGTGGGAGTACACGCACGCTGCGCGCGCGATCATTCAGATCAGTGCGCTCGCCGCGCTTGTGTTTTCAGTACTCGTTGAAACGCCAACCGATCCTTCCGGACAAGAGCTAGCCCGCGGCTAGCTGCCGGATCACACGGCTGCCGCTCGAAAAAACTTCGCAGGCTCTCGATTCTTACTTAGATTGCCCGCATGCCTGCGTCCAACTCCACCCGCGGGTCGCTCTAAAATCATGACGGACGTGCAGGGATTCGCTGCCGCTGTCCCTGCGGCGAACAAGGCCTATCGCAAGCACGCCGCCGAGGCGGCGCAGTAGCTTCATGCAACGGCCGTCTATCCAGGCAGGCAGCATTCCGGTGATACGCCGGGGCGGCACGAAATATGCCGTGCATCTGGCGCAGATACCTACCATATGGAGATTGCATGACCGCCACCGCACGTTGCATTGCAGGCATTGTTTTGACGATTGGCACCAGCGCAGCGCTGGCGCAGCAGACCACGCGCACAACGTTCCAGGACACGAGCGGCAAGCAGATCGGCAGTGCGATATTGACGCAAACGCCAGGCGGGATACTGATCGACGTCGACATTGCGGGCCTGCCACCGGGCGAACGCGGTTTTCATTTACATGAAACGGGGCGCTGCGATGCGGCCGACGGATTCAAATCAGCCGGATCGCACTTTTCCCCGCAGAAGCGGCAACACGGGCACCATGTCAAGGGCGGTCCGCATGCGGGTGACATGCCTAATCAGTTCGTCGCTTCGGATGGCCGGCTGCGCGCCCATGTGCTTAATTCGCGGGTGACGCTTGCCAGTGGTGCCAACACACTGCTCGACAAGGATGGCTCGGCGCTGGTCGTGCATGCCAAGCCCGACGACTACCGGAGCCAGCCCTCGGGCGATGCGGGCGATCGCATCGCATGCGCCGTCATCGAACGACCCGGCAAATGACGCAGTGAACCGTGCTCCCGCAGCCACCGGTGGCACGATCGGCAGCAGCACTCCCCCGCGATAAAGCGCACGGCACTTGATCGACGGGGCTCGCCGCTTCGTCAATCTCGTTGTATAACGCTGCCATGTCGAGCTTAACCACACCCGCGCGTCACTGGCAGGGCATTGATATCAGGGCGGCGCTGTTGGCGGGAATAATCGCCGGCATTGTTGATGAGGCACTGCTGGTTGCCGGTCTTGTTTTGCAGGGCGCCGGATTCTGGACCGCGTCACGCATGACGGCAGCGATCGTCATGGGTGAAGGTGTTTTGCCGCCGCCCGCCACGTTCGACCTCACCGTGATCATCGTCGCTACGCTGGTGCACTTCGGGCTGTCGGTGGTCTACGCGTTGATCATCGCGTGGTTCTTGCGAAACTCCGGCTGGAACGCAGGTCTGTTTATCGGCGTGGCAGCCGGCTTCGCCATTTATGTTTTCAATTTCTATATCGTTGCACCGTTCGTGTTTCCCTGGTGGATTGAAATGCGGGGTCTGGTACCGACCCTGATTCACCCGGTGTTTGGTGTGACCGTGGCCGCCGCCTATTTTTGGCTAAGAAACAGATCGGCGGGCGCACGTCGCGGTTAACCCCTCGACGGTTACAGGTCGACCTTGGCGTGCTGCTTCGTATCCTCTTTCGGCGTCTCGCCTTTGACGTACGCCTTGGCAGCGCGGTAAACAAACTTCAGTCCCTGCGCTCCGGCGTTGTCCCAGTACTCGGCATCCTGCGCAGTGAACTTGATCATCGAAATCGATAGATCTTCCTTGCCCTTCGGAAACCAGATTTTCCAGTCCTCCTTGTACAGTCGGTCAATCAATGCCCGGTCACGCACCACTTCCGCGTGCCCCGACACTGATGCATACTGATTCGAGCTCTGAAAGGTCAAAGTAACGATGGGATCCGCGCCGATCTCGGACGCTTTAGGTGAATCCACGCTCGTGACGAAATAGGCGTCGGCGTCCGCGCGCAGCTCGGCTACAGCCATCGGCCGCGCATGCATATGGCCATCGGCGGATTTCGTTACCAACATCGCGGTGTCAAAGTCTTTCAGCAGGTCGTATAGGTGTTCGCGGCGCTCCATTGCTGTGTTCCTCCGTAGATATTAGAAAAGTACGTACCTGGATGGGACAGCAAGAACGGTGCCGAAGACTTGTAGCCTTCACTCCCGCTGGCACAACAGCTATAGTCGTAGCGCGTCAGGTGCCCGATGTATCAAAGCTCGGGTGAAACGGGAAGCCGGTGTGAGACCGGCACTGCCCCCGCAACGGTAAGTCAGAGTAACGGATCGCTTTTGGACCACTGCATCGACAGGTGCGGGAAGGTGCGATCCGTCAGCGCCGATTTTTAACGCGCGCTGCTGACGAGTCCGGAGACCGGCCTGGCGGGCGAGTCGTCGCATCGTGCGGCGACTTCAGCAACGCGTCGCGGCGGGCGGCGGTGTGCAGCAGCGCCGGTCGCGCCTCCTGCATCACCGAACCATCGTCGCTCGCGTGCCTTGACGCGGGTGAGCGATGAAAATCATTTCTGGGATTCGACTGCAATGGGCGCACCATGCGTGTGCCTTGATCACCGCTGTCTGTTGTGTCGAAATTGCGGGGGCACAAGTCAATGTGCCGGTGGCAGCGACGTTCCTCGATCGCGTAATCGTCAGCGGCAGCCGCACCGAAGCGACGCTGTCTGACACTGGTGCAACCGTCAGCGTGATCACCGACGATGAGCTGCAACAGCGTCAGATCCGTTTCGTATCGGATGCGCTACGCACTGTGCCCGGCGTTGCGGTGAGTCGGCAGGGCCCGATCGGTACTGTGACGCAGGTGCGCATTCGCGGTGCCGAAGCGAACCACACAGTGGTGCTGATCGACGGCGTGCGAATCAACGATCCGTTCACCTCCGAAGTCGATTTCGCGCACCTGCTGACAGCTGAGATCGAACGCATCGAAATCCTGCGCGGTCCGCAAAGTGTGTTGTATGGCTCCGAAGCGATCGGTGGTGTGATCAGTATCTTCACGAAGCGCGGTGCGCCAGGCGTGCAGGGCGATGCATCGGTTGAAGCCGGATCATTCTCGACCGCCAGCGGCGCTGCGGCTCTGCGCGGAGGAACCGGCAGCATCAACTACGCTTTATCCGCCGCCGGGTTTTCGAGCGACGGCACCAACACTTCCAGGTTCGGGTCGGAGGACGATGGTTATCGCAATCGCACGCTGTATGCCCGTGCGGGCTGGAAACCCATGACCGGCGGTGCGCTCGACGCGTCGCTGCGTTATCGCGACAGCCGCACGATGTTCGACCCGCAGGACTTCGGCTTTCCTCCCGGACCGACCTTCGGATTGATCATCGACGGCGATCGCAAAGCTGAGGGCGATCAGATCGATACCAACGTGCGCGGGCACCTGACGACCGGAGCGCTCGATCATCAGCTCGGAGTGAACCGCACGCAGACGGAGGAAGAAACTTTCGCGGACGGAATCTTCACCAACGGATTCGCCGGCACACGCACGCGGGTCGACTATCAGGGAACCTGGCGTTTCGGCCTGGCGAGCTTGCAGCAGGCGCTGACGTTTGCCGCAGAATACGAGCGGCAGGAGTTTGAAAGCAACGGCCCGACGCCGGCGTCTGCGCAAAATCAGGATCGCGAGAACGACAAGACCGGCTTGGCGGCAGAGTACCGCGTGCGCCTGCCGTCGCTGACGGCCTTGACGCTCTCTGCGCGGCATGACAATCACGAATTATTCGAAGATGCGACAACGTACCGCATCACCGCCGCGCAGCCATTTGGCCAGCGAATCAAGCTGCGCGCCAGCTACGGCACCGGCATTGCGAACCCGACGTTTTTCGAATTGTTCGGATTCATTCCAGGCAGCTTCGATCCGAATCCGACCCTGAAGCCGGAAGAATCTCGCGGCTTCGATGTCGGCGCCGATTTCGCGCTTGAAGACGGGCAGTTGTCGATCACCTACTTCGACACCGTGCTGGAGGATGAGATCGCCGGCACGTTCAGTTCGACAACGTTTCGCTCGAGCGTGGCCAACCTGGCGGGCGAGAGCAAACGGCGCGGCGTCGAAGTCGAGGCGCGCTATGCGGCCAGTGCGAGCCTGGATGTGTCAGTGGCCTACACGTACACAGACGCAACGCAGTCCGACTGGCAGCTCGAAGTGCGGCGCCCGCGCCATATGGCATCGGCGGCGGTCAGCTACTCGTTCGCCGATGCGCGTGGTGGCATCACGCTCGCTGCCGACTACAACGGCCGGCAGGAAGATTTGGACTTCCGGGCCTTTACTGCCGCGCGCGTCACGTTGCGTGAATACACACTCGTGCGGCTGGCGGGCAGTTACGCGTTGACGCGCAACGTCAGCCTGACGGCGAGGGTCGAGAATCTGCTCGATCAGGACTACGAAGAAGTGTTCTCGTATCGGCCGAGCGGCCGCGCGGTCTACGCCGGCGTGCAGGCGAGGTTCTAGAATGAAAGCGCTGCGCGCGATGACCGCTGTCGTGTGCGCCGGGGTTGCAGCTGCAAGCAGCGCAGCGCCACAGCGCGTTGTTTCGCTGAACCTGTGCGCCGACGAGCTGGTGTTGCGGCTGGCGGCGCCGGGCACTGTCAAGTCGGTGACGTGGCTGGCGCGTGACCCGGCGCTGTCGAACGTGCCGGCGCTGGCGCGAATGGTGCCGGTCAATCGAGGCCTGGCCGAAGACATCGTGCCGCTGGCTCCCGATCTGGTCATCGCCGGTGCCTACACGGCACGCACCGCTGTGGCGTTGCTGAAGCAGCTCGGCATGCCGGTGCTTGAACTGGATGTGCCGACCAGTATCGATGAAGCGTTGGCGCAAATCAAAACCGTGGCGGCTGCACTCGGAACGCCGGTGCGCGGCGCGCAGTTGGTGGCCGACATCACGGCGCAACTGGCAGCGCTGCCGCGCCTGGTTGACGGAACGCAACCGGTCGCGGCCGTGTATCAGCCCAACGGATTCACAATCGGGTATGGCTCGATGATCAATGACCTGTTGCGCCGCGCCGGTCTGCGCAATCTTGCGGTTGAACGGCGCATCGACAATTACGGCGTACTGCCGCTCGAATTGCTGTTGTTTGCGCAGCCGGATCTGCTGATCATGAACGCGGACGATGGGCGCGGACCCGCGATGGCTTACGAAATATTGCGTCATCCTGCACTGGCGCGCAGCTATAACGGCGCGCGCGTTGTCAGTGTGCCGTCGGCGTGGTGGAGTTGCCCGGGCCCGCGACTGGTCGATGCGGTGCAACGGCTGCAGCAGGCAGCGCAACAGTTGCCTTCGGTCGCGGCAGGACGATGAATGGCACGATGAATTCGCGCGCATCGCCTGTGTCGACAGCGACCGTTGCGGCGCCCTCGGCGATCAGGCCCATGGCGCCATCGTTGTTGCTCGGTGCCCTCGTGCTGATCCTGCTCTTGCTGTGTGCAGCGTCGCTGGCGGTGGGGCGCGCACCGCTCGATGTCGGCGCCGCATTCGCGCAGTGGCTGCGCGGCGAATCCACGCTTGCAACGCTCGTGCTGATCGAGTTGCGCTTGCCGCGCACGCTGCTTGCGCTGCTGGTGGGCGCCAGCCTCGGTCTGGCGGGTGCCGCGTTGCAGGGCCTGCTGCGTAATCCGCTCGCGGAGCCCGGCATCATCGGCGTGTCGTCATGCGCCGCCTTCGGCGCGGTCATCGCGTTCTACAGCGGGCTGTCGGTGACTGCGCCGCTGGTGCTGCCGCTGGCCGGCATCGCCGGTGCGTTGATCGCGGTGGTGTTGCTCTATGCACTGGCAGGCCGTGAAGCGAGCACGCTGACATTGATCCTTGCGGGCGTTGCCATCAACGGCTTCGCGGGCGCGGCCACCGCACTGGCGCTCAATCTTTCGCCCAATCCGTTTGCGGTGACCGAGATCGTGTTCTGGATGATGGGCTCGCTGGCCGATCGCAGCCTCAGTCACTTGCAACTGGCGGCGCCGCTGATGATTCTCGGCGGGGGCTTGCTGTTGACCAGCGGCCGCGCGCTCGATGCGTTGACCCTGGGCGAAGACACCGCGGCCAGCCTCGGTGTTCGGCTCGCGCGATTGCGATTCATGCTGGTGCTGGGCACCGCGCTCGCCGTCGGCAGTGGCGTCGCGGTGAGCGGCGCGGTCGGCTTCGTCGGCCTGGTGGCTCCTCATCTGATGCGGCCGTTGG
>JBGSWY010000572.1:0-7337 GCA_041751715.1 Burkholderiaceae bacterium | reverse complement strand
GCGGCGGCGGCGAGCGGTTCAAGCCGCATCCGGCGCGCCCCTCCAAGACCTTGAAGCGCCTGTTCCAGGACGCCGGCATTCCAGAGTTCGAGCGCGGGCGGTTGCCACTGCTGTGGCGTGCCGGCGCGCTGGTCTATGTCGCGGGGCTGGGCGCCGATGTGCGCCTCACCGACCGGGATGGCCAACGCATCGTGATCGAATGGGAGCCGGATGCTTCGCTGATCGAGCGTTGAATCGCAACATCGTCCCTATAATCGCGCGCTGCAAGTTGCGCAGATCACATTCACAACAACAAGTAGCGATGAGCGCCGGGCCGCCCCAAGCTCATTGCGTGCCCCCGCGGGGGGCGGGCGCGTAGCGACCGGGGGCGAACACAAACTATGGCGCTCATCGTTCAGAAGTACGGCGGGACATCGGTCGGGTCGGTCGAGCGCATCGTCAATGTGGCGCGCCGCCTCGAAAAGTGGCACCAGGCCGGCCATCAGCTGGTCGTCGTCCTCTCCGCGATGAGTGGAGAAACCAACCGCCTGATCGGGCTGGCAAAGGAAGTGCAGGCCAATCCCAATGCACGCGAGCTCGATGTCGTTGCGTCGACCGGCGAGCAGGTGACGGTCGGATTGCTCGCGATGGCGCTACTCGCGCGCGGGCTGAAAGCGAAGAGTTACACCGGGCCGCAGGTGCATGTGCTGACCGACAGCGCCTTCAACAAGGCGCGCATCCTGAGCATTGATGAGAAAAAGATTCGTGCTGATCTGGACGGTGGAACCATCGTTGTAGTCGCCGGCTTTCAGGGCGCAGACGAGCACGGCAATATCACCACGCTTGGCCGCGGCGGCTCCGATACGTCGGCGGTTGCTCTCGCGGCGGCGCTGAAGGCGAAAGAGTGCCTGATCTATACCGATGTCGACGGTGTCTACACGACCGACCCGCGCATCGTTCCCGAGGCGCAGCGGCTGCATAGAATCACCTTCGAAGAAATGCTTGAAATGGCGAGCCTCGGATCGAAGGTGCTGCAATTGCGCGCGGTCGAGTTCGCCGGCAAGTACAAGGTTCCGCTGCGAGTGCTATCCAGTCTCACCGATGCCGATACGCCGCTGCATGAAGAAGCGGCATCCGGCACGCTGATCACTTTCGAGGACAACGTCCAGATGGAAAAAGCCGTCATTTCAGGCGTGGCGTTCGCGCGCGACGAAGCCAAGATCACCCTGACTCGCGTGCCGGATCGTCCGGGAATCGCGTATCAGATCCTGGGTCCGATTGCCGATGCCAACGTCGATGTCGACATGATCGTGCAGAACATCAGCGTCGATGGCACCACCGATTTCTCGTTCACCGTGCACCGCAACGAGTACGCGAAGGCGATCGACGTGCTGGAAAGCAAGGTCAGGGATCACGTCGGCGCCAAGGAAATCGTCGGCGATCCGAAGATCGCGAAGGTCTCGATCGTTGGCATCGGCATGCGCTCGCATGTCGGCGTCGCCAGCCTGATGTTCCGCACCCTGGCCGAAGAGGGCATCAACATGCAGATGATCTCGACCAGCGAGATCAAGATTTCGGTGGTGGTGGAAGATAAATACATGGAGCTCGCGGTACGCGCTCTGCATAAGGCCTTCGGGCTGGAGCAGGCTGCCGCTTAAGCCCGCCGTAGCTCGATGAACGCGCTGAGTGCCTGGATGTTCGCGCTGATCGTCATTTCGGCGCAAATGACCGGCTGGATTTGCGGGCGCTTCATTCGCAAGCAACTTCCTGCTGAACACCTGACATCGAGCACGCGCGATGCAGTGGTACTGGCAGTCGGCATGGTGGCCACGCTCTCCGCACTGGTGTTGGGTTTGATGATCAGCACAGCCAAGACTTCCTATGACGCGGATCGCGCGTCGGTGGTCGACATCGCGGCCAACATCCTGATGATGGACCGCGCGTTGGCTCAGTACGGCGAACAAACAAGGCCGGTGCGAGAAGTGCTGCTTGAACTAACGCGGCTGGCGATCGACGAGGTGAGAGCGGAGGTGCCGTCGCAACCGCAAGTTGCGCCGGGGGCACCGTTGCCGCACCTTACAAGCCTGCAGACATTGATCCTGGGGCTTTCGCCTGTTGACAACGGGCAGCGCTGGCTGCAAACGCGTGCGCTGACTCTGAGTGCCGATCTCGAACGTGCGCGAGTGTTAATGGCCGAGCACAGCGATGGTTCGATCCCAGTAGCCTTTCTGATCGTGTTGGTGGCCTGGCTCACAATGCTTTATGTAGCTCTTGCTATTTTTGCACCGGCCAATGCAACGGCGTCAGCAGCAGCACTTGGCGGTTCGCTTGCGTTCGCGGCTGCAATTTTCCTGATTCTCGAGCTCGACCGGCCGTTTCACGGCTTCGTGCGCATCTCAGCCGAATCGCTGGTCGGGACCATGGAACTGCTTGGTCGGTAACCGCAACAACACCTAGTAAACTCGTGGACGGATGCGCGAGAGCGCGTCGATCTTGTCGTGGGCAGTACCCGGAGATGTGGCCGAGTGGTCGAAGGCACTCCCCTGCTAAGGGAGCATGCGCGCAAAAACGTGCATCGACGGTTCGAATCCGTCCATCTCCGCCATTCCTCAGTGCTCGTAATGACGCCTTAATGGCACGTACCTTGCGTTGGCTCACGCATGGCAGACAATCTGCAAACATACTGGACCAAGCGCAACTTCGGTGTGACGGCTGAGCCGAAGGGCGCGGTCAAGCGCCCGGGCAAGCGTTTAATTTTTGTCATTCAGAAGCACGCGGCGCGTAGTCTTCATTACGACTTCCGGCTCGAGCTCGACGGCACGCTAAAGAGCTGGGCCGTTCCCAAGGGGCCGAGCCTCGATCCTGCTAACAAGCGCATGGCGATTCATGTCGAGGACCATCCGCTCGACTATGCAACGTTCGAAGGCGTCATCCCGGCGGGTCAATATGGCGCCGGCACGGTCATCGTTTGGGATCGGGGCGTCTGGATTCCCAACGGCGATCCACACGAAGACTATCGCCAAGGCAAGCTGAAATTCGAGCTGCAGGGCGAAAAGCTGCAAGGCACCTGGACCCTGGTTCGGATGCGTGGACGTCCGAACGAGCGGCAGGAAGCCTGGCTGCTGATCAAGGAGCGCGACGAAGTGGCGCGGCTGGCAGCCGAATACGACATCACCGAAGCGCTGCCCGACACCGTGAATGCTCGAGGCGACGCTCGGCCCACGGCGAAAGCGGTCAAAAAAAAGGTAGCTGCGAAGCGAACGGCGAAGGTGCAAGGTTCGGCAGACTCGCTGCAGCTTCCCGCCACCGCTCGACCGGCGAAATTGCCGCTCGCCTTGTCTCCGCAGCTTGCCACTCTGGCCACCAAAGCACCGGTGAAAGGCGATTGGATTTACGAGATCAAGTTCGACGGTTACCGGATTCTGACGCGGGTAGACGGTAGCGATATCAGGCTCTTTACGAGAAGAGGCCATGACTGGACACTCAAGCTGAAGCATCTGGCCAACGCAGTGGCGGCGCTGGAGCTTCCCACCGGATGGATCGACGGTGAGATCGTCATCGATGCCGGCCAGGGTCGCACCGACTTTCAGGCACTGCAAAATGCGTTCGATGTCTCGGCGACGGCCGACATTCACTACCTGGTGTTCGATCTGCCGTACTACGCAGACCACGATCTGCGGCAGGTGCCGTTGCGCGAGCGCCGCGAACTATTGCGCGAGTTGATGGCACAGAACACGTCGAGCTGTCTGAAGTTCAGTGATGATTTCGAAGCCGACGCGGATTCGCTGCTGCAGGCGGCGTGTCAACTTCGGCTTGAAGGTGTGATCGGGAAGCGAGCGGATTCTCCGTATGTCTCGACTCGATCACCGACCTGGATCAAGCTGAAGTGCACGCAACGGCAGGAGTTCGTGATCGGGGGCTACACCGATCCGAAGGGCAATCGCACCGGGTTGGGATCGCTGCTGCTCGGCGTGCACGATCTGCAGGGCCGTCTGATCTATGCCGGCAATGTGGGTACCGGCTTCGACGAGAAGACCTTGAAGAATCTGAAAGCAAAGGTGAGCGCGCTCGAGCTAGCGAAGCCGCCATTTCATCAGCTTCCGACCGGTGTCAAGGGGCACTGGGTCAATCCGAAGCTGGTGGCGGAGGTATCGTTCGGCGACTGGACCAATGAGGGGCGCATACGGCATTCGGTGTTTCACGGACTACGAACCGACAAGGAGCCTGAAAAAATCACCAGGGAAAAAGCAGTCACCCCGGCCGGGGTGGCATCCGCACCAGCGAAGCGCAAACGTGTACGGGCCCAAGCGGAGCCGACTGCCACGCGTGGCGGCGTCAAGATCAGCCACGGCGAGCGCGTTATCGATGAAAGCACCGGACTCACCAAGCTCGACCTGGTGCGCTATTACGAAAGCGTTGCCGAGTACATGCTGCCGCACCTGAAAGGGCGGCCGACATCGCTGGTGCGCGGACCGCAGGGTATCGCGGGCCAGTTGTTCTTCCAGAAGCATGTCGGCACATTGCGCATACCGGGTGTCAAGGAGCTCGATCCGGCATTCCTGCCCGGGCATCCGCCAATGATCGAGATCGCCTCCGCGCAAGCGCTGGTGCAGGCGGCGCAATTGAACGTCATCGAATTCCACACCTGGAACGCGACCGCGAAGTCGATCGAGAATCCGGATCGGCTGCTGTTCGACCTCGATCCCGGCGAGGGCGTCGGGTGGCAACAAGTGGTTGAAGGCACGATATTGACTAAGGCTTTTCTCGACGAGCTCAAACTCGAATCCTTCCTGAAAACCAGCGGCGGCAAGGGCCTGCACGTCGTGGTTCCGCTTAGCGCGGTAGCCGGGTGGGACGAGGTGAAAGACTTTTCCGAAGCGGTCGTCGCACATCTGGCGCGGACCATTCCCGACCGCTTCGTCGCAAAAAGCGGGCCGAAGAACCGTATCGGCCGGATCTTTATCGATTACCTGCGAAACGGCCGCGGCTCGACGACAGCCACTGCGTTTTCGGCGCGGGCCAGACCGGGACTCGGTGTATCGATGCCGTTGGCGTGGAAAGAGCTCGAGGGGTTGCAGAGTGCAAGTCAATGGACTATTAACAACGCGCTCGCGCGTCTGCAGAAACAGCGCAGCGATCCCTGGGCAGATTACAAGCGCACGCGGCAGACGACGAAACGCGCGGCGCAAACACTGGCAGCCTCTTGAAAAGCAAAGGAGCACTATGGCAACCGCACTGAACAAGGAGTTGAAGCGCGAGGTTCTGATAAAGGACAAACCGTTCACACTCACACTCGGACCCAAAGGTCTGAAGCTCACGCAAAAAGGCCACCGCAATGGTCTCGAGTTGTCATGGGAGGACATCGTCAGCGGCGATGCAGCGCTCGCTACCGCGCTGAACGCATCGGTGCTTCCGGCCTCGTGAATTGCCGGCGGCGCGGCAGGCAAAGCGCGCGATGCAACAGGGCCGCGTGATAAACTCCGCCGCCTTGCGCCCGTAGCTCAGTTGGATAGAGTACTTGGCTACGAACCAAGGGGTCGTGGGTTCGAATCCTGCCGGGCGCGCCAGATTACTTGCAACAAAGGGCTTGAGCGCATCTGCTTCAAGCCCTTTTTCGTTACGGCCGGCGTGCTCCGGCAGCGCTCATTGAGTGCATCGATCGCCGAAAAGTTCTCCGTTACGATTCAGCCTGATGACGCAGCGCGCGGGAGACGCAATGATTCATTTTGTTGTGCATGATGAACACGACTCGGTCGGGGTCGTGGTGGTCGAAGGCGTTCGTGCCGGCGACGAGTTGACCGGCTGGATCATGGATCAGGACAAGACGCTCAATACCAAAGTCGTGAACGATGTGCCGATCGGTCACAAGATCGCGATCAGCGATCTCAAGAAGGACGACACCGTGATCAAGTACGGCACCGATATCGGCCGCACGATTGCGCCGATCAGGGTCGGCGAACATCTGCACGTTCACAACGTCAAGACCAAGCGGTGGTGATGCGATGAAACAAAATGGAATGAAGAAGACGTTCATGGGTTACCGCCGCGAAAACGGCAGAGTTGGGGTGCGCAATCACGTCATCATCCTGCCGGTAGACGATCTGTCTAACGCGGCGTCGGTCGCGGTGGCGAACAACATCAAGGGTGCGATGGCGCTGCCGCATCCGTATGGGCGGCTGCAGTTCGGCGCTGATCTGGAACTGCACTTCCGCACGCTGATCGGCACCGGCAGCAATCCGAACGTCGCCGCGGTGGTGGTCATCGGCATCGAGGATCAGTGGACGCAGAAGATCGTCGAAGGGATTGCCGCGACCGGCAAGCCAGTCACCGGCTTCGGCATCGAGCAGCACGGCGATCACGAAACGATCATGCGGGCGTCGAAGATAGCGCGCGAGTATGTGCAGTGGGCGAGCGAGCTCGAGCGCGAGGAATGCCCGCTCGACAGCCTGTGGATCTCGACCAAGTGCTGCGAGTCAGACACCACTTCGGGCTGCGGTGCGAATCCGACCGTCGGCAACGCGTTCGACAAGCTGTATCCACACGGCACCACGTTGGTGTTCGGCGAGACCACCGAACTCACCGGTGGCGAACATCTGGTGGCGGAGCGCTGCCGGACGCCGGAGGTGCGCGAGAAGTTCATGCAGTACTTCAACCGCTATCAGGAAGTGATCGATCGGCACAAGACGAGCGATCTGTCGGACTCGCAGCCGACCAAGGGCAACATCCTCGGCGGCTTGACGACGATCGAGGAGAAAGCGCTGGGCAATATTCAGAAGATCGGTCGCAAGTGCGTGATCGACGGCGTGCTCGACAAGGCCGAGGCGCCGACCGGGCCCGGGCTGTGGTTCATGGATTCTTCATCAGCTGCGGCGGAGATGGTGACGCTATGCGCGGCGTCGGGCTATACGGTTCATTTTTTCCCGACGGGGCAGGGCAATGTGATCGGCAATCCGATCCTGCCCGTGATCAAGCTGTGCGCGAATCCGCGCACGGTGCGCACGATGAGCGAACACATCGATGTCGATGTATCTGGCTTGCTGCGCCGCGAGATGACGCCCGATGAAGCGGGCGATGCGTTGATCGACATGATGTTCCGCACCGCCAATGGCCGGCTGACCGCTGCCGAGGCGCTTGGTCATCGCGAGTTCGTTCTGACGCGGCTGTACGAAAGCGCGTAGCACTACCCGATGCAGATGCTGCAGGTCTCGGTGTGGCGCGGGACGGATCAGGGCCGTTACGTCGACTACGAGGTGCCGCGCCAGACCAGCCAAACGGTGCTCGATGTCATCACCTACATCCAGCGCAAGCTTGATTCGACATTGGCATACCGCTACGCCTGCCGCGTCGGCATGTGCGGT
>JBGSWY010000571.1:0-6723 GCA_041751715.1 Burkholderiaceae bacterium | reverse complement strand
CGTTGGAATCCACAGCGGCAGCTCGGTCCACGGCGCTACGGCCTCACGTTCGAGGAACTTCTGGTCAACCCACTCGATTTCGACGTCTTCACCCGAGATCCAGCGACAGGTGTCGAGCAGCTCTCCGAAGGTCGCGCCTTCATTCGGACCGGTAGCGTTGAATGCACCGCTCGCGCGCAACATGACGAGTCGCATGATCAGTGCAGCGAGATCGCGCGCGTCGATGAATTGAATCGGCGTCTCGGGCGAACCGGGCGCAAGCACCCGGCCGCCGCCGCAGATGCGCCAGGGCCAGTAGGAAAAACGGCCGGTCGGATCGTGCGGGCCGACGATGAGGCCAGGCCGGATCAACAGTGCTTGGGAGCCGAACGCGCGCGCGACGGTGCGCTCGCACTCGGCTTTCAGCGGCCCGTAGTTGGTCCCGTTCACGATCTCTCGATCGACTTCGTCGGCGGTGGCCAGCGGATCCTGTTCTCGGATCGGCATGTTGGCGAACGAGGCATAAGCGGAAACGCTGGAGATGAACACGTAACGCTCGCAGCTGTCGTACAGCGCAGCGCAGGTCGCTTCTACGTCTTGCGGGCGATAGCCGCAGGTGTCGATCACCGCGTCCCATTTGCGGCCCATCAGCAGGTGCAGGTCTTCCAGCCTGTCGCCGACGATCCATTTCACACCCGGCGGCCACCAGTTGCGCGATTGCCCCCGATTAAAAACCGTGACCGCGTGGCCCCCTTCCAGCGCTGCCTGCAGCAGCGACTGCCCGAGGAAGACACCACCGCCAATGATCAACAAGTTCATGGTGCGGCCATATTAGGGTTCAAACGTTCGGACGAGAAGCTTTATGCATGCGCGGGCGGGTACCGCAAAACGGCCGTGCGCTGCCGGCCGTCGCCCCACGTGAGCCTGAATTTTGCTTCGATGACACTCAGGTGTCGTTACCGTAGGGCCGCGCCGCGCGATAACGGCACTCAAGTTATCGAATAATCGCTCGCCCGCAATGGCGCACTCTTGTTTAACCAAAGGGCGCAATACCACTCCATGTACCCGGACGCGGCACAGTTGGCCGACCCGCAGTCCGCTGCTGCCACTCAACAGCAGTCGCCGCGCTCGATTCAGGCTAGCTTCCGGCCGCAGCCCCGGCACAGGCACGTGTCAAACTTCGTCGATGACGGACCAGCCGCGCATCGAGCCCACCGACGATCCATGGCTGGTGGCCGATGTCGGTGGCACATGCGCACTGATTTGTGTTTACAGCCCCGGTGCAGGCCCGTCGCTCGCGGTTACGCTGCCGGAATCCGGCTCGCTGAAGACCGCCCTGAAAATGGTGCCGGGTACACAGCCAAGCGAATGACAAAGCCGACGCTCGATCTCGCCATCATCGGCAATTCGCGCATCGGTGCGCTGATTGACGCCGCGGCGAGCGTCGTGTGGATGTGCGTACCGCGCCTGGACGGTGATCCAATGTTCTGTGCGCTGCTCGACGACGACAGTGCCGACGGCCGCTTCGATGTGATGCTGGAGAACGACCGAGTCGTCGAGCAGGCGTACATCACCAACACGGCGATCCTGCGCACGGTGCTGGAAGACGCAGCGGGCGGCAAAGTCGAACTGCTGGACTTCGCGCCGCGCTACTACCAGCACGGGCGTATGCTCAATCCGGTCACGCTGGTGCGCATCGCGCGCAGGTTGGCCGGCCGTCCGCGCATCCGCGTCCGCTTCGCTCCGCGCTGCGAAAACGGCCAGGGCAAGCCTTCCATCACATTCGGCAGCCACCATATCCGGGCAGCGAATCCGTCTTATCCGATGCGGCTCACCACCGATGCGCCGGTCACCCACGTGATCGAAAGCAACGCGTTCCTGCTGCTCGACAGCACGACATTCATTCTTGGCCCGGATGAGACGCTGCAGGACAGCCCGGCATCGAGCGGTGCTCACATGCTGGAGGAAACCGAGCGCTACTGGCACCGGTGGGTGCGCAATCTGGCCGTCCCCTTTGAATGGCAGGACGCGGTAATACGTGCGGCGATCACGCTGAAGCTCAATACGTACGATGACACCGGCGGGATCATCGCTGCGATGACCACGTCGATACCCGAAGCGCCGGATAGCAGTCGCAACTGGGATTACCGCTACTGCTGGCTGCGCGATGCGTACTTCGTGGTCAATGCGCTCAACCGGCTCGGAGCAACCGGGTCGCTCGAGCGCTATCTGCGCTACATCGAGGAGATACCGACGGCAGAGGGGGCGGCGCAACTGCAGCCGGTGTACGGCGTCAGCGGCGCGCGCGATCTGACCGAACAGGTTGCCCCCGGCCTGGCCGGCTATCTGGGTTTCGGCCCGGTGCGGATGGGCAACCAGGCCTACGAGCAGATCCAGCATGACGTGTACGGCTCGGTCGTGCTCGGCGCATCGCATGCTTTTTTTGATCGGCGCATCGTGCGGCGTGCCGATCAGGTACTGTTTCGTCAACTCGAGGACCTGGGCGAGCGAGCGTTCGCGTCGTATGCGGTTCCGGATTCAGGACTCTGGGAATTTCGTGGCAGGCGCGAAGTTCATACCTTTTCGGCGGCGATGTGTTGGGCCGCGTGCGACCGCCTGAGGCGCATTGCGCAACATCTCGGCGAAGCGGAGCGCTCCGAGTTCTGGGGCAATCGCGCCGAAGCGATTCATCGGGACATCTGCCAGCGCGCCTTTGTGCCCGAGATCGACTCGTTCGTGGGCGCATTCGACAGCCAGGCAATGGATGCGAGCGTGCTGATGTTGAGCGAGATCGGCTTCCTGCCACCGGGCGACGCCCGCATGCGCTCGACAGTGGAGGCGGTGGAACGCCATCTTCGGCGGGGCCATTTTATCCTTCGCTACGATCGCGAAGATGACTTCGGCGTGCCTTCCACTGCCTTCATCGTATGCACTTTCTGGTTGATTCAGGCACTCGCCTTGCAAGGCGACCATTACCGCACGCGAGCAGTTCGAAAAACTGCTGGCGTGCCGCAATCGTTTCGGACTGCTGTCGGAAGACATCGATGTCAACACGGGCCAGCTATGGGGCAACTTTCCTCAGACCTACAGCATGGTCGGCATCATCATGTGCGCGATGCGATTGAGCTCGCGCTGGGACGAGGCGTTCTAGTGCTCCGACCCACAAGTTTCGAGACGATGCAGAGCACGAAGCTTCAACGTGCCGCAACGGTGGCGAAATCGACGCCAGGCGCCAGACAGGGGTGGGGACCCTGTCTTCCCCGCCCGCGCACAGCCCCGGTTGGGAACCAGGCGGGCACGGCGACAAGGCATGGCGGTGATTCTTGCCATTGTTGCTTTGGAACTAGTGGGGAGCACTAGGTGATCCGCTCGATCCGTCTCTCGCTGCGCTTCATCGTTCCGCTGGCACTCGCGATGCTGGCGGCGGCGTACGTCGCCGTGCCGGTGGTCGATTCGTTTGCGTTGCGCTGGTTCATGCGCGACCTCGACATACGCGCGCAGCTGATCGGATCGACGCTGGAAGAGCCGCTGGCGCAGGCGGTCGCCGAGGAGTCATGGGAGCGCGTGGACGCTGTGCTTAACCGCGCCAGTCAGGACGAGCGGCTGTTCGGGATGGCGTTATGCGGTCCCGATAACACGGCCTTGCGCCGTACCCGGTCATTGCCGGCCTCGGTCGGCTGCGAGCTGACGCGCGACGCGGAGCCGGGAAAGGGCTTCAACCTCGACCAGGGCAAGGGCAAACTGCACATCGCCTCGGTGCCGGTGGCTGGGGTAGGCCGAGGCTCGACGCTGCTGATTGCGCACGACATGAGCTTCGTCGATCGCCGCAGCGAGGACTCGCGCCTTGGCGTGCTGCTGCTGTTCACCGGGCTTGGAATCGTGCTGGCGCTGATCACGCTGCTGGTGGCGCATATGAGCTGGCGCGGCTGGGTCGCGGGCGTGCGTGCGATGCTGCGCGGAGACGGCGTGATCCGACCGTTTTCACAACCGCGGCCGGAGCTGCAGCCGCTGGTCGGCGACCTGCGCGCGATGCTGCGCGATCTGCGCAGCGAGCGCCGCTCGCAGGATGCAAGCACGATCACCTGGGCCCCCGCGACGCTGCGCTCGTTGCTGAACGAGCGGCTGCGGGGCGACGAGATCATCGTCGTGTCCAATCGTGAGCCGTACATTCACTCGCGCGGTGCCAGCGGCATCGAGGTGCATCGCCCTGCGAGCGGATTGGTAACGGCGGTCGAACCGGTGATGCGGGCGTGCTCCGGAACGTGGATCGCACACGGCAGTGGCTCCGGCGATCGCGAAAGCGTCGACCGGAACGATCATCTGCAAGTGCCACCGACGAATCCGTCGTACACGCTGCGCCGCCTCTGGCTCACGCGCGAACAGGAAAGCGGTTACTACTACGGCTTCGCCAATGAAGGACTGTGGCCGCTGTGCCACATCGCACATGTGCGCCCGGTGTTTCGCGATGGCGACTGGACGCAGTACCGCGCGGTCAACGAACTGTTCGCCGACGCGGTAGTGCAGGAAGCGAAAACTCCCGATCCGGTCGTCCTGGTGCAGGACTATCACCTCGCTTTGGTTCCGCGGATGATCAGGGCGCGGCTGCCGCGCGCGACCATCATCACGTTCTGGCACATTCCGTGGCCGAACTCCGAATCGTTCGGGATCTGCCCGTGGCGTGACGAGATTCTCGACGGCCTTCTGGGCAGCACAATCGTCGGCTTTCACACACGCTTTCACTGCAACAACTTTCTGCAGACGGTCGACCGCTTTCTCGAAGCGCGCATCGACTACGAAGATTCGACGGTCTCGTTTGGCGGTCATCTGACGCAGATCGAAAGCTTTCCGATCTCGATCGCGTGGCCGGAGCCGTCGGCGACCCGGCTGCCGGTGGAAGAATGCCGGCAGCAGATTCGCCAGCGCCTGAGTGTTTCGGCAGAGCAACTGCTGGTGCTCGGCATCGATCGTCTCGACTACACGAAGGGGATCATCGAGCGGCTGCGTGCGGTCGAGCGCCTGTTCGAAATGCATCCGCAGTGGATCGGCCGCCTCACCTTCGTCCAGATCGCGGCGCCGAGCCGGTCTTCGCTGGACGAATATCAGCGTTTCGAAGGGCAGGTGCGCATGATCGCTGCCAGCATCAACCGGCGTTTTGGCGAAGCTCACTATCAACCTGTTGCGCTGTTGATCGAGCATCACACCGCAGAAGCGGTCGAGGTCTACTACCGGGCGGCTGATGTTTGCGTGGTCACCAGCTTGCACGACGGCATGAACCTGGTCGCCAAGGAGTTCGTCGCGGCGCGCGACGACAATGCGGGCGTGCTCGTGCTGAGCCAGTTTGCCGGCGCAGCGAGCGAGCTGCACGAAGCGCTGATCGTCAACCCTTATCACGTCGAGGAGGTGGCCGGGACACTGAATCGGGCGCTCACGATGCCGGCATCCGAGCAGCGCGAGCGCATGACCGCGCTGCGCCAGTATGTGCAGGAGTTCAACGTGTATCGCTGGGCGGGGCGCATGCTGCTCGAAGCAGCGCGGCTGCGACAACGTGAGCGCATCGCAGAGCGGATCGGCGAAGGGGTCGCCGAGCAGACATGATCCGGCCGCTGCTGTCGGCTGTCGGGGAAGCCGAGCTTGCAAGCCTGGCCACCGAGCGGTCGTTGTACGCGTTCGATTTCGACGGCACGCTCGCACCGATCGTCACCTTTCCGGATCAGGCGCACATCACGGTGGCGGTAAGTCGCCTGCTGGTCTCGCTGGCGCGCGAGGCGCCGGTGGCCGTCATTTCCGGCCGCCGGCTCAGCGATCTGCGGCTGCGTCTGCCACGCGATCTGTCGCATATCGTCGGCAATCACGGCAACGAAAGTGACGCTGAGCTGGCGGATGGCGGGGAGCAGCGCCGCCTGATTGCGACCTGGCGGGCGCGGCTGGAAACCTTGTTGACCGGCCCGGCAGCGCACGGCGTCCTGATCGAAGACAAGGGCTTGTCGTTATCGCTGCATTACCGGCTGGCCGCGAATCGCGACCGGGCACTCGATGTATGTCGCCACGCGATCGAGGCCCTGACGCCGGCTCCGCTGGTGATCGGCGGAAAAATGGTGATCAACCTGCTGCCGCAGGCAGCACGCACGAAGCTCGACGCGCTGCATGACCTGGCGGCGCTCGAACAAGCGCGGCGGGTGCTGTTCGTCGGTGATGACGACACCGACGAGATCGTCTTCGAGCGTGCCCCGCCGGATTGGATCACCGTTCGGGTGGCGCACTGGAACGGCAGCCGCGCACGATACTTCCTGCATCAGCAGGCCAACGTGACTGTGTTGCTCGATCTGCTGCTGCGCAATCTGCGGCAGCACGCTAGCACGCGAGCAGCGGTTCAACCTCCGGATGGCGGCGCGTCCACGCGCTGACATACGAGCACACAGGCAGCACGTCGAAGCCACTGGCCTTCGCGTGCTCGAAAGCGGCGCGCACCAGCTGCGATGCGATACCGCGCCTTTCAAGCTGCGGCGGCACTTCCGTATGCACCAGCATCATCGTATTGCCGCGCATGCGGTAATCGCAGCGGGCCAGCAGCCTGTCGATGACTGCTTCGAAGCGCCTTGCCGCTGCGTTGTGAACGACCTGGATCGACGGTCCTTCCATCGCGAGTCGCGGCGAGATCAACGTCCGCGGCGGTGCGACGGCTGTTGCAGCCCGGGTATGTTGGTTCGCACTGTCGATGCGGCATCGATCGAACGCCGCGGCTGT
>JBGSWY010000570.1:0-4015 GCA_041751715.1 Burkholderiaceae bacterium | reverse complement strand
TATCAGCTGCTCGGCGACGAGCTCGATGGGCCACGCGGCCGCATATATCTGATCAAGGAAGTACTCGAAGGCAAGGAAGTCACTGCCAAGACGCAACTGCATCTGGATCGCTGCCTGACGTGCCGCAATTGCGAGACCACTTGCCCGTCCGGGGTTCGATACGGCCGGCTGGTCGACATCGGACGCAAGGTCGTCGACGACCATGTACCGCGTCCCGCGGGTGACCGATTGGCTCGCATCGCGCTGAAGGAAGGTCTGACCAGCCCGCTGTTCGCGCCGGCGATGCGAGCCGGGCAGATGCTGCGACCCTGGTTGCCGCAATCGCTGAAGAACAAGGTGCCCCCGCGCCAGCACGCCGGACGCTGGCCCGCACGCTCCCATCAACACAAGGTGCTGCTGCTTGAAGGATGCGTGCAACCTGCAATGGCGCCGAACATCAACACCGCCACGGCAAGAGTGCTCGATGCGCTCAACATTGAGACGTTGCGACCGGCGGCCGCCGGCTGCTGCGGCGCGATTCGCTATCACCTGAACGATCACGATGGCGGATTGGCCGACGCAAGACGCAACATCGATGCATGGTGGCCTTATGTGCAGCATGCCGATGAGGATGGCCTGTTGTCGATCGTGATGAATGCCAGCGGCTGCGGTGTGCAGGTCAAGGAGTACGGCTATCTGCTAGCGCGCGACAAGCGATACGCGGCAAAGGCGCTCAAGATCAGCGAAATGACCCAGGACCTCGCCGAACTGATACCGCCTTTTGCGGCCGACTTGCGGACGAAGATCGGCGCGGCAGTGACCGGCAAGGTCGTTTTCCACCCGCCGTGCACGCTGCAACATGGGCAGCAGATTCACGGTGTCGTCGAAACCCTGCTCGCCTCACTTGGCGCCGAAGTCGCGCCGTTTGCCGAAGGCCATATGTGCTGCGGCTCGGCCGGAACCTACTCGGTGTTGCAACCGGAACTTGCGTATCAGCTACGCGACCGCAAGCTCGGCCATCTGCAGGCGGCGCAACCCGAGGTAATTCTGTCGGCCAATATCGGCTGCATTACCCATCTGGCCAGCGGCACCCCCACACGCGTGATGCACTGGATCGAGTGGCTGGACGAGCGCCTACAGCACTCCAGCTAGATCGACGCTCAACCCTTGCAGGCCAGGAAGCGTGACGACGTCCGGCGTTTCCCTGGCCTTGACGACGGTGTATTCGTCACCGCGTGGCTTGCGAAATACGCGCAGCGCGCGCGCCGGCAGATCGAAGATCCAGTATTCGGGCACACCGTGTCGCGCATACAGCGGCCCCTTGATGCGCACGTCGTAATCCAGGGCAGTGTCCGAAATCTCGATAACCAGCAGCGCGTCAGTGGCAGTCGGCAGCCCGCCAGCATAAAAATCATCGCGTGGTTTGTAGATGGCGACGTCTGGTTTGAGCTCGGACATGTGGTCCAGCCGTATCGACAACTGAGATGAAACGATCGCGCGACTTTCGAGTGCTTGCACCAGCAAGCGGGCTAGCCGGCTAACAGCCGCGTAATGCCGGCTCCCTATCGGCGCCATTTCAACAACATTGCCTTCGATCAGCTCCACCCGAGCATCCGGCGCGAGAACGCCGGCTTCTCCCATACGGTGGAACTGCTCAACCGTAAGGCGATGACGCTTGATCTGTACCGCTTCGAGCAAGTCCATGGTGCATTCCGAATAACCTCGGCGATTCTATTTCAGGATGCTGCGCAACATCCATGCCGTCTTCTCGTGAATCTGCAGGCGCTGCGTCAATAAGTCGGTCGTCGATTCGTCGCCGCCCTTGTCGGCTGCCGGCAACACTTCGCGCGCGGTGCGGGCGACGGCTTCGTGTCCCTTCACCAGCAGCCGCACCATCTCCATCGCTTCGGGTACGCCCTCGGTTTCGTCGATCGACGTCAGCTTGGCGAACTGCGTGTTGGTACCGGGCGCCGGATAACCGAGCGAGCGTATACGCTCTGCGACTTCGTCGAGTGCGGTCCAGAGTTCGGTGTACTGCTCCATGAACATCATGTGGAGGGTGTTGAACATCGGCCCCTCGACGTTCCAGTGAAAACTGTGCGATTTCAGGTACAGACTGTAGGTATCGGCTAGCACGCGCGACAGGCCTCCGGCAATTTTCTCGCGATCCTTGTCGGGAATTCCGATATCGATGAACGGCGCCCGATCGGCGCGGGTGTTGATCTTGTTCTTGCGAGCCATCGTGTTCTCCTGTCTAAAGGATGCATGCTAGCGACGCGTCCGCATCAGCGCCAATCGTCAAACTAAAAAGCCGCGATAGGCGATTTCACTCACCAGGTCTCGGTGCGCGCATCGGGTAACTTGGTCACCCCGTAGAGCGGGCACTTCAGCACCGCCTGCCGCAGCGCTTCAATCGCTGGCATGCGGGTGAACGACTTGCGCCACGCCAGCACGACCCGGCGATCCGGAGCCGGCGGCCTGAACGGAATGTAGGCAAGCAGCGAATCGCGCGGAGGCTTTTCGGGAATCGAAGTCATCGGCAGCACGGTGACGCCGAGACCCGAGCCGACCATGTGCCGGATCGTTTCGAGCGAAGATCCTTCAAATGTCTTCTGAATTCCTTCGGCCGAGGATGAGAAGCGCGACAGCTCCGGGCACACTTCGAGCACCTGGTCCCGGAAGCAATGTCCGGTGCCGAGCAGCAACATGGTTTCCTTCTTCAGATCCTCGCTCGGAATCGCTTTGCGCCTGGTCCATGGATGCAAACGCGGCACAGCCACCACGAACGGCTCGTCGTATACCGGCTGCAGCACCAGGCCTGCTTCAGGCAGTGGCAATGCCATGATCGCCACATCGATCTCGCCATTTTTCAGCAGATCGATCAACTTGACGGTGAAGTTTTCGGTCAGCAGCAGCGGCATCTGCGGTGCGTCCTTCAACAGCTGGCGCACCAGCGCAGGCAGCAGATACGGGCCGATCGTGTAAATGACGCCCAACTGCAGCGGACCTGCCAGCGGATCCCTGCCCTGGCGAGCGATTTCTTTGATGCGGCCAGCTTCGTCGAGCGTGCGCTGCGCCTGCCCGACGATGCGTTCGCCGGCCGGCGTCATCGTGACATCGTTGGTGCGGCGCTCGAAGATCTGCGTGCCCAGCTCATCTTCGAGCTTCTTGATCGCAACCGATAACGTCGGCTGGCTGACGAAGCACGCTTCGGCGGCGCGGCCGAAATGGCGCTCGCGCGCGACGGCGACCACATAGCGGAGCTCGGTCAAGGTCATGCGGTTAGCAGTCCGATGCCCCAACTACTGCGCGCCCCGATCTTGCGCCTGCGGTGCTCAACGTGCCTCTGTACGCCTGCCCTCCTCGGCGCAACCTCGGGGCTGCTCGCTACGCTTTTCATCAGACTGTTAGATATTCATTCGAGCTTGCATACCAGCGGTGCACGTGCCGTTGCGCGGCGGCCGGATCGTCCGCGAGCAGTTCGGTGGCAGCGCTGCGCGCCTGCTCGACCAGTTCCGCATCGCGCTGCAGGTCGGCAAAGCGCAACAATGGCATGCCGGACTGGCGTGCACCGAGAAACTCGCCCGGCCCGCGCATCATAAGGTCGCGCCGCGCAACCTCGAAGCCGTCATTCGTTTCGTAGATCACTTTCAGGCGCTCGCGTGCAGGATCCGACAGCGGCTCATCGAACAGCAGTATGCAGAAGCTCTGCTCGCCGCCGCGGCCCACTCGCCCGCGCAACTGATGCAATTGCGCCAGCCCGAAGCGCTCCGCGTGCTCGATCACCATCAGCGTTGCGTTCGGTACGTCGACGCCCACTTCGATCACGGTCGTGGCCACCAGCACATCGAGCTCGCGCTGCACGAAGCGTTGCATGACTTCGGTTTTCGTTGCTGGTGGCAGTTGCCCATGCAGCAATCCGATGCGCAGGTCCGGCAGCATCTCGGCGATGCATTCGAACGTTTCCGTTGCCGCCGCCACTTCGATCACTTCGCTTGATTCGATCAGCGGACATACCCAGTACGTCTGCCGGCCG
>JBGSWY010000569.1:0-3653 GCA_041751715.1 Burkholderiaceae bacterium | reverse complement strand
CTACTGGTCGGGGGAGATCGGCCGGCAGTTTTCCGACGCGCTGATTGCGCGGGCGAACGCAGGCGTGCCGGTGCGAGTCTTGCTCGACTGGGTAGGCAGCGAGAATCTCGATCCGGTGTATCTGCAGCAGATGAAAGCGGCCGGCGTGCAGGTGAGCCGCTATAACAAACCGCGCTGGTTCAGCATCAGCCGCCTTAACAACCGCACGCATCGCAAGCTGATGGTGATCGACGGCGCCGTCGGTTTTATCGGCGGCGTCGGGATTGCCGACAAATGGCTGGGCGACGGCCGCATGCCGGGGCGCTGGCGCGACACGCACTTTCGCGTTTCGGGTCCGGTCGTGGCGCAAATGCAGGCGGCGTTTCTCGACAACTGGCTGCAGGCGACCGGCGAGATTCCGTACGGCGAGGATGTGTTTCCGCCCCTTGCGGATTCGGGCGCGCAACGCGCGCAGGTCTTCAGCAGCGCGCCCGGCGGCGGCGCCGAAAGTATGCAGTTGATGTATCTGGCATCGATCTCGTCGGCGCTGCACAGCGTCAAACTGTCAATGGCGTACTTTGTTCCCGACGACGTGGCTGTCAATACGCTGGTGGCAGCGCTCGAGCGCGGCGTCAGGGTGCAGATCATCGTGCCGGGCGAGCATATGGACATCGAGCTGGTGCGCCGCGCATCGCGTGCCGAATGGGGTCCGCTGCTGGCCGCCGGCGCCGAGATCTACGAGTACCAGCCGACCATGTATCACTGCAAGGTCATCGTTGTCGATGATCTGTGGGTGTCGGTGGGATCGACCAACTTCGATTCGCGCTCATTCAGCGTGAACGACGAGGCCAACTTGAACGTCTATGACGCCGCGTTCGCGCGCCGGCAGGGCGAAGTGTTCGAGCAGGACCGGAAGCTTTCGCGCCGGGTCACCTACCCGCAGTGGCTCGGTCGGCCGTGGCACGACAAACTGCTCGATGAGCTGGCGTCGCTGCTGAGCTCGCAGCTGTAGGCAAAGACAAATGACAGAAACGGGAGCGAAGGCGACCCAGCCGGCCGAGCAAAAGGCGCTGGAACACGAGCGCTATCAACTGTTGCAACGGCTCGAAAATGGGCTTGAAACTCCGATGCTGGTGCTCGCCTTCGTCTGGCTGGCGCTGCTGGTGGCGGAGCTCATCTGGGGCGAGAGCACGTGGTTCGAAACCATCGGCGTGGTCATCTGGATCATTTTTATCCTGAACTTTGCGGTTGAGTTCGTGCTTGCTCCGCGCAAAGTGGCTTACCTGAAGCGGAACTGGCTGACGGCTGTTTCGCTGCTGGTGCCCGCGCTGCGCCTGTTTCGCTTCTTCAGAGTGTTAAGAGTGCTTCGGCTTGCCCGCGTCGGACGCGGGCTGCGTCTGCTGCGGGTCGTGAGCTCGCTCAATCGCGGAATGCGCGCGCTCGGCGCGAGTTTGAGCCGGCGCGGTTTCGGCTACGTGGCCGCACTGACGGTGCTGGTGACGTTCGCCGGCGCCGCGGGCATGTACGCGTTTGAAAACGAGACGCCCAACGGGCTGAGCAGCTACGGCGAAGCGCTCTGGTGGACCGCGATGATCATGACGACGATGGGCTCGCAGTTCTGGCCGCAGACGGCCGAGGGCCGCGTACTGTGCGTTTTCCTGGCGCTGTACGCCTTCGGTGTCTTCGGCTATGTGACGGCGACACTTGCGACGTTCTTTGTCGGGCGCGATGCGGAGGACGAAGGCGCCGAGTTGGCCGGCGCGCAGTCGATCGCGCTGCTGCAGGCGGAGATCGTGGCTCTGCGCAACGAGATTCGCGTCTTTGGCGAAGATGTCAGGAAGGTTCGGTGATTGCGCCGACGCGACGAGAGCGAGGTTCTTCCGCGATCCCGGTGGTGGCCAACACCTTCTTTAGATCCGTGGTCGAACATGGCGCCGTGATTCCTTCGTGCTGGCGGCAAAGCTGTGTGTTTGCGCCGGGTTATGTGACGTCGTTGCCGACGTTGCCACGCCGGCCTGCCTGAAGCTTGCCGAGTACACGATCAAGCGCGCGGGCCAGTTTGTCCGACGCCCCATCGATCGCCAGCGCTACCGTCGATGCCTCGTGGCTGACCGACATGGGCTGCCGCCCGGCAAGGCGCGCCTCCATCATGCAGCGCTTGTCCCGGCCGCCGTCCTTGTCGCTGTTCGAGTCACTCAGGTGAACCTCGATGCGCGTGATGTGCTCCGCAAAACGCTCGAGCGCAGCGCGTACGTCGCCTTCGACCTGGACAGCGAACCCCTCCGGGCCCGCCACGTTGTTATCAGTATTGAGCTGGATCTGCACGCCGGCCTTGCTCGCGTTGTCTCATTGTCTCTCAGTGTCTCACGGCCACGACTTTTCGCTGCTGCATCCCTTTGTAGGCCCAGGCGGCGACCACACCGAATATCACATGCACAAAGATGCTCAACCAGCCGCGCGCCATCGCAAACCAGGATCAATCCGTACACGATGGCGAGTACGAAGTAAATCAGCATCGCGACCATGATGATCCCGAAATCACGGTCAATGAAAGAAAAAGCGCCCGTCGCGCAAGGCGGCGAACGCTTCAGGGTAACCCGGATCAAGGACGATAGCGGGTGTCGAACTCGGTGCGGGAGATTCTGCCCTGGTTGTCGCGATCGAGTTTGCTCCAGCTCGAAACGAGTCTGGTATCGGCCTTCGCTTCTTCCGCGCTCAACCAGCCGTCCTTGTTCTTGTCGAGCCGATTCCACATTGCATCATTGTTCGTCGACGGCAATGGAACGACGGTGACAAGGTAGCGATCGACATCAGCGTTCCACTTCGGATCTTTCAAATCCGGCCAGGCTTTCTTGTCGAACCCCGGCACGTTGTTCAGCGTGTCCTTGCTGATGTTCAGCACCAGGTCTTCGCTCCAACGAGCCCCCTGCTTGAATGCGCGCAGCGGAAACGCGAACAGCTTGTCGTTCAGGCTCCAGCTTTGATCGAATTCGAGCACCGCATACTGCACATTGCCGTTGGCCATGTTCAGCACGACGTCCTGGATTTCACCCAGGTCCCGCCCGTTGGCGCCGTTGACGTCCTTGCCGATCAACTCGCCGCTGCGGACCAGGCGCATGTTCGGGCGCGGTTCGATCGCAAGCGGTTTTCCGAAATAGTTGTCCACGCGCCCGCGATACTCGGCGGCCTCAAAATCCGGATACCGGGTGGCCTCGAATCCGGGAGCATCTTTCAGCCGTTCCTTGGCGACGTTCAGGATCAGCTCGTCCTTGTCGGCTGCCAAGCTGAACGCGCGCACCGGGTACGCAAACAGCTTGTCGCCCATACCAAGAAAGCCGCCGAACGACAGCACCACATAGTGCACACGGCTGTTGTTGGCGTCGATGATGACATCCTTGATGTCGCCCAGGTCTTCGCCCTGCGCGTTGCGTACATCTTTGCCGACCAGCTGGCTCAGGCGAATATTGCGTGCAGGGACATTGTGCATTTGCCCGCTCTTCATCGCGGGAGCGGTCTTCATGGTCGCGTACGCAGGGGCCGCCAGCGCCAGACCAAAAAGCGGAAGCATCAGCGCAACCGATGCTTTGAACTTGAGTGACTTCTTCATCAGGGTTTCCTCTTGGTTTAGAACGATGATTTGTTCGATCCCATGAATCAGCAATTCGGGGTCCTGC
>JBGSWY010000568.1:0-4616 GCA_041751715.1 Burkholderiaceae bacterium | reverse complement strand
GTACCGGCATTGATCTGCGCTCGAATCTTGGCGATCACTCGTTCAAGGCGGATGCGGTTCGCGGGCGAATCAGTCAATGCGGTTTGTTCGCGATACCGGGCACCTTTCCAGCGAAAGTCGAAAAACAAAAGGCCGGTGTCGTTTCGAACACGAATGCTAGGCATTTAGTAATCGTCCGCTAGCGAGTGGAATCGCAAGCGGCGATGCGCTGGACCGGAGTCCAATGTCTCGCTCGATCGCTTCCCAAATGAAGAGGATCTTTCGTCCGCCGAACGGCCGGATGTAGTGGACTCCTTCGTGGAGAACACTGTCCTTCAGCCGCTCGCGAACAGTGCGCACGTCATATCGAATGCGGTCCGCCAACTCTTCGGTAGTTAGGTAAGTCGCCATTTACCAATCCTCAAATCGCGGGCAAAATCGCTTGCATAAGCAAAAAGCCGTTCTGTCCGCTGTTTTGTCACCCTAAATGGCATTATAGGTGACGGAATGTCGTTGTCAATAGCGTTTTGTCACTCAGGATGACTGTTTCTGGAACCACCGTGATCAAGTGCCATCTGTCGCGACTCATGGGCGAGCGAAAGCTCAAGATTGCGGACGTTGCGCGCGAGACTGGCTTACATAGGAATACGGTGACGCTGCTTTACCAAGAGACAGCAACTCGAGTCGACTTAGCGGCGATTGACGCGTTGTGTGCGTATTTTCGCGTTCCCGTGGGTGATTTACTTGAGTTTGTGCCCGCGAGTGCCACCCGAAAGAAGACCTAAGGTCGTTTGTCCCTTCTTGCATGGATCGCGAGGGCACGCGATGGGCACAGCGCGGGCACGTGACGGGCACAACACGCCAAAGAAAAAGGGCTTCCGTTGGGAAGCCCTTGATAAAACTGGTTGCGGGGACAGGATTTGAACCTGTGACCTTCGGGTTATGAGCCCGACGAGCTGCCAGACTGCTCCACCCCGCGAGCGAATCTTACATCAGCCAGGCTCGGCGTCGAACATCCACCGATCACACGGCCTCGGGTCGGTCTGTCCTACCGGGCTGGCGCCGCTTATCCAAATTACCCATAGGCGATAAATGGTCGAGTATCTGCGCAAAGCTAAAGTGCTTGCGCCTCAGCGCCCGGATATCCGCTTGAACTACGCAAAAGCGCTGATCATGGCCGGGAAGAAGGGTGTCACCAGAGCGGAACTTGAGGCGCTGCAAGCCGCTGCTGGCGATGCCGCAGGCAAGGCCGAGATCGACTCAGCGCTCCGAGCCCTGTAGTGTATTTACTCCACTGTTTGCTGCAACAACTACATGGATGATGGATTCAAGTGTCCTTGGTGTCGTCGGGCTTGGCTATGTCGGCCTGCCATTGGCGGTCGAGTTTGGAAAGAAGCACCGAACGATTGGTTTCGACGTATCGGCCGCCAAGATCGAGGCTTATCGAAAGCATCTCGACCCAACCGGCGAAGTCAGCCGCGAGCAGCTGGCCGCCGCCGTCCTATTGGAGCCGACCACCGATGCCGCGCGGCTGCGAGAGGCCGATTTCATCATTGTCGCGGTGCCGACGCCGATCGACGACGCGCATCAGCCGGACTTTGCGCCGCTGATCGGCGCGAGCGAAGCCGTAGGCCGCAACCTGAAGCAGGGCGCGACGGTTGTTTTCGAGTCGACGGTGTATCCGGGCGCGACCGAGGAGATCTGCATCCCGACCCTCGAGCGCGAATCGGGCAAACGCTGGAAGAGTGACTTTTTCGTTGGATATTCGCCCGAGCGCATCAATCCCGGCGATCGTGAACACACGCTGACGCGCATCGTCAAGGTCGTGGCCGGCGATACCCCCGCCACACTTGAGCGTGTGGCCGCGATGTACGGGTCGATCATCGACGCCGGTGTTTACAGGGCGTCGAGCATCAAGGTGGCCGAGGCGGCCAAGGTCATCGAGAACACTCAGCGCGATCTGAACATCGCACTGATGAACGAGCTGGCGCTGATCTTTCACCGGATGGATATCGACACGATGGAAGTGCTTGAGGCAGCGGGTACGAAGTGGAATTTTCTGCCGTTCCGGCCGGGCCTGGTCGGCGGTCATTGCATTGGGGTTGATCCCTACTATCTGACGCACAAGGCCGACAAGCTGGGGTATCACCCACAGGTCATCCTGGCCGGTCGGCGCATCAACGACGGCATGGGCAAGTTCATCGCCGAGCAAACGGTCAAGAGCTTGATCCAGTCGGGAGTCGCGGTGAAGGGCGCACAGGTAACAGTGCTTGGGTTGACCTTCAAGGAAAACTGCCCAGATCTGCGCAATTCGAAAGTGATCGACGTCATTCGCGAGCTTCAATCGTATGGGCTGGCCGTCACTGTGCATGATCCGGTCGCCAATCCGCAGGAGGCGATGGATCACTATGAGCTGCCGCTTGCGACATGGGAAGAACTCCCACGCGCACAAGCACTGGTCGCCGCGGTCGCGCACGAGACGTTCCGCAGCCGCTCGCTGGACGAGCTGATCGACAAGCTGGCGCCCGGCGCGCTATATGTAGACGTCAAGTGCCAGGCGGATGCCGCTGCACTGCGAAGCCGGGGCATACAGGTGTGGCGACTATAAGAAATCCTCTGCCGCAGGGCGGAAAGCGACAGCCGGCCGTTGCGGTTCGGCGTCATCCCGTATTACTCTTTTCGCCCGCTCGTGACTTGGTTGACTGTCAAGAGGAATAAGCAACAGCACACACCCCGCGACTTCTGCTGCAATCGGCCGGCTTCTTGCTAACACTGAGATCTTGCCGAACGATCACGAAAAATCAGTAATCCAGTCGCACGGCTGCAACGTTAGCTGGCTACCGTTGCAATCAGAGATCTGCCGAACATAGGCGGCGGGCGACCAATCGGGTTGTGTAGGAAAGGAACTGTTGTGCTTAGTTTGTCGCGTCGTCGATTTTCGGCCGGTGCCTTGACCGAGATGGCGGTGTTCGCCGCATGCTGTATTGCCACCATGCTGCTCGCTGCACTTTTGCATCTCGGGCCGTATGGCGTGGGCATGCAGTCGTTATTCGTTCCCGCCATCCAGTTTGCGTTGATCATGACTGGCCTGGGCGTGGTGTTCAGCCTGTTTCGCGTGGGTGAATCCAAATCGCTCTCCGTTGTGCTGGTTCGCACCACGATCGTCCTGGCAGTTGGATTTCCGATCGTCTATGCGCTCTTCAGTTATGACGAAGGTGGAGCGACGGCGCGCCAGGTTCTCGGGTCCGCGAGCTTGTACATGCTTGCCAGCGTCGTGCTTATCCGCGCGACGGTTTCGACCGTGCTCGACGCCGGCTTCGGCATGCAAAAAATACTCATCGTGGGCACCGGTCCCGAGGCGCTCGCGGTCGAACGCGTTCTTCACCAGATGGGTCCGCGGCGTTCAGTGGTCGTCGGGTTCTACCCGGTTACCGACAATGCGCCCGAGGTTGCGGCACAAGGCAAAGCACCCCGGTTTCCCCGCTCGATCGATCTTTCGGCAATCGTCAAGCGCTTCAAGGTGGACGAGGTCATCGTCGCTGTGCGCGAACAGCGCGGCGGCGTACTTCCGATTCGCGAGTTGCTTGAATGTCGCATTTGCGGTGTGCCGGTGCGCGATTTGTCGGCGTTTTATGAACGGGTTCGCGGCGAAGTTCCGATCGAATCGCTAAAGGCGAGCTGGCTGATTTACGGGGGCGGCTTTGCGCAGGACGCAATCCGCACGATCGTCAAGCGTGTCTTCGACGTTGTGCTGGCCACCGTGCTATTGCTGCTCGCCTGGCCAGTGATGCTGCTGGCGGCGCTCGCCATCTTCATCGAAAGCGGCGCGCCGATTTTTATCATGCAGCAGCGCATCGGGCGCTGCGGCCGTCCGTTTCTGTGCGTCAAGTTCCGCAGCATGAGAACCGACGCCGAGCACGATGGGGTGGCGCGCTGGGCCAGCGCGAACGATTCACGCGTGACGCGCGTCGGACGGGTCCTGCGCAAGCTGCGAATCGACGAACTGCCGCAACTGTTCAACGTGCTGGGCGGTGAAATGAGTCTGGTCGGGCCGCGTCCAGAGCGCCCGGCATTCGTGGCCGGGCTCAAAGACCGGATCCGCTTCTACGACGTGCGCCACAGCATCAAGCCCGGTGTCACCGGCTGGGCGCAAATCCGCTTCCCCTACGGCTCATCGGTTGATGACTCGCAGCGCAAACTGCAATTCGACCTGTATTACGTCAAGAATCACTCGCTCGCCCTCGACGTGCTGATTCTGATGGAAACCGTGCGCGTCGTTTTGTTTGGAGAAGGTGCGCAATAACGCTCGACCAGCCGTTATAGCCTGCTTGTTGGCGATGTAATAGACTGGTTTTTCGCGTAAGCCCAGGTGCCGGGGCTGACTTCCAGGAAAAGACGATGTTGCGAAAACATGTGGCTTGTGCGATCACGATTGGCGCGCTGACTTCTTTGCTGGCTGCGTGCGCCAGCAGCCAGCATCCGCCGGCGCCGAAGTCGGCGGCGAGCTCCGACTATCGCTATGTGATCGGTCCGCTCGATACCCTCAACATCGTCGTCTGGCGTAATCCGGAGTTGTCTGGCACGGTATCGGTGCGTCCGGACGGCCGAATCTCGACGCCGCTGGCGCAGGATATTCC
>JBGSWY010000567.1:0-13236 GCA_041751715.1 Burkholderiaceae bacterium | reverse complement strand
CGCGTGTCGCGCGGATCGGAAGTGGTGAATCCGATCTGGTTGTTGATGACGATGTGAATCGTGCCGCCGGTACCGTAGCCGCGAGTCTGCGCCAGGTTCAGCGTTTCCATCACGACGCCCTGCGCGGCGAAAGCCGCGTCGCCGTGCACCAGCACCGGCAGCACAGAGTCGCCTTCCTTGTCGGCACGCCGCTCCTGCCGCGCGCGCACCGAGCCCTCAACCACCGGGTTGACGATCTCCAGATGCGATGGGTTGAACGCGAGCGACAAATGCACCGGCCCGCCGGGCGTCGAGATGTCGCTTGAGAATCCGTTGTGATACTTGACGTCGCCTGACGGCAGCTTGCCTTCGAATTCCGCAAACAGATCCTGCGGCATCTTGCCGAGAATATTCACGAGCACGTTGAGCCGGCCGCGATGCGCCATGCCGATGACGATCTCCTGCACGCCGCTGCTGCCTGCGCGCTGCACCAGCTCGTCCATCGCCGCGATGAAACTTTCGCTGCCTTCCAGCGAAAACCGCTTCTGGCCGACGTACTTGGTATGCAGATAGCGCTCCAACCCTTCAGCCGCGGTCAATCGACCCAGAATCTCCAGCTTCTGCTCCGCGCTGAACGAAGGCGTGCAGCGGATCGATTCGAGCTTCTGCTGCACCCAACGCTTCTGCGCGGGATCGGAGACGTACATGTACTCGGCGCCGATGCCGCCGCAGTAGGTTTCGCGCAGCGCCTTGACGATCTCGCGCAACGTCATCTGCTCCTGGCCGAAGTACGTGTTGGCCGCCGAAAACTGCGTGTCCATGTCGGCTTCGGACAGGTCGTAGAACGCCGGCTCCAGCTCGGGGATGGGTGGCCGCTCGCGCCGCTGCAGCGGATCCAGATTGGCCCAGCGATTGCCGAGGAAGCGATACGCGGCGATGATCGACTGCACATGCACCTGCTTGCGCGCCACCGACAGATCGCTCGAAGCGACCTTCGGCGCGAACGCGTTGGCCTTCGCGCGCTGTGCAAACGATTCGACAATCGGTGCGTGCGCTACGTCGCGCGAGTCCGGCGAGCCATCGGCGGCCGGCACCAGCTGCATCCGGTCGAAATAAGCGCGCCACTTCTCGGGAACGGATTTCGGGTTGTCGAGATAGCGCTCGTACAGCTCCTCGACATACGGCGCGTTGCCGCCGAACAGGTATGAACTCCCCTGCAACTGCTTCATCATCGCGCTCATCCTCCGAACGAGTTTCTCGTTCCAAGTGGCCAGCCAGCCCTCTGCGAGACAGGCTGCTGGCGACAGCTTTTCCGGTTTCCGGTGGTGCTGCCGACTTCGGCCGCTATTCCGATTATTCCGGACGCGGTAAACGTGCATGCTACCACCGGCGTTGCTCCTGACTTGTTCCTCAGTTGCTCATGTTGGCTTGTGTCGCATCGATGCCGCGCACTCGGCCAAGCGACTCGCCGCGGCGTTCAGAGGCATACACTGCGCCCAGTGCGTCTGATGAAGGAGGCGGCGTGCAGCCGACCGACATTCGAAATCCGGATTACTTCCATCACGTCGTGGACTGCCAGTGGGCCTGTCCCGCGCACACTCCCGTTCCCGAGTACATCAGGCTGATCGCAGCCGGGCGTTACACCGATGCCTACATGGTCAACTGGAGTTCCAATGTATTTCCGGGAATTCTGGGCCGCACATGTGACAGGCCGTGCGAACCCGCCTGCCGCCGCGGCCGCGTCGAGCAACAACAGGCCGAAAAACCCGAACCCGTGGCGATCTGCCGCCTGAAGCGCGTCGCCGCCGACTACAAGGACGACGATATCGCGAAGCGGCTGCCCAAGCGGCGGGTGCCGATGAATGGAAAACGCGTCGCGTGCGTCGGTGGCGGGCCGGCGTCGCTCACCGTGGCGCGCGATCTTGCACCGCTCGGGTACGCGGTCACCGTGTTCGATCAGGACCCTCAGGCCGGCGGCATGATCCGCACGCAGATTCCGCGCTTTCGGCTGCCCGAGGAAGTGATCGACGAAGAAACCGGCTACATCCTGCAGCTGGGAGTCGAATTCCGCGGCGGCGTCAAGATCGATTCGATGAAGGCGCTGCTGGCGGAGAAGTATGACGCGGTGTTCGTCGGCTCGGGTGCGCCGCGCGGCCGCGATCTCGACGTTCCAGGGCGCAAGGAAGCGGCGGCGAAGATTCATGTCGGCATCGACTGGCTGTCGTCGGTGTCGTTCGGCCACGTCGACAAGATCGGCAAGCGCGTGATCGTATTGGGCGGCGGCAACACGGCAATGGATTGCTGCCGCACGTCCAAGCGACTCGGCGGCGATGATGTAAAAGTCATCGTGCGTTCCGGCTTTGAGGAGATGAAGGCGTCGCCGTGGGAAAAGGAAGACGCGATGCACGAAGGCATTCCGATTCTCAACTACCTGGTACCGAAGGCGTTCCTGCACGATGCCGGCCGTCTGACGGGGATGAGCTTCGAGAAGGTCAAAGCGCAATACGATGACAAAGGCCGTCGCTCACTGGTTCCCACCGGCGAACCCGAGGTCGTTCACAAATGCGACGAAGTGCTGATCGCCGTCGGCCAGGAGAATTCTTTTCCCTGGATCGAGCGCGACTCGGGCATCGCGTTCGACGAATGGGGCATGCCGGTGCTGGACAACGCGACGTCGCAGTCGTCGATTCCAAACGTGTTCTTCGGCGGCGATTCCGCACTCGGTCCGAAGAACATCATCTGGGCCGTGGCGCACGGCCATGATGCTGCGATTTCGATCGACAAGCTGCTGCAGGGCGAAGACGTCCGCCAACGCCCCGCTCCGGGCGTGACGCTGCTGTCGCAGAAAATGGGCATTCATGAATGGAGCTACGACAACGAGGTCGCGAACGACGAGCGCTACAAGGTTCCATGGCGCGATGTCAATCAGGTGCTGCGCAACATCAAGGTCGAAGTCGAGCTCGGCTTCGACCCGGCCACGGCGTGGAAGGAAGCGCAGCGCTGCCTGAACTGCGATGTGCAGACGGTCTTCACGGCACAGCTGTGCATCGAATGCGATGCATGCGTCGATATCTGCCCCACGGATTGCATCAACTTCATTGTTAACGGTGAAGAAACCGACCTGCGCTCCAGGCTGCGCGCACCTGCCTTGAATCCCGAACAGGACTTGTACGTGTCGGGGCCGCTGAAAACCGAGCGCGTGATGGTGAAGGATGAGGACGTGTGCCTGCACTGCGGGCTATGCGCCGAGCGCTGCCCGACCGGCGCGTGGGACATGCAGAAATTCCTGCTCGAGATGACGCAAGCGGGGCGCGGCTGCCGCACTCGGCACAAGGAAGCCGCATGAACGCACGCGATTCAGTCTCTGCTCCGCCGCAGCGCGCAGCACGCATCCAGGCAACCAACGACTTCGTCGTCAAGTTTGCCAACGTCAACGGCTCGGGGTCGGCGTCCGCGAACGAAATGTTTGCGCGCAGCATCCTGCGCATGGGGGTTCCGGTCTCGCCACGCAATATTTTCCCGTCGAACATTCAGGGCTTGCCCACCTGGTACGAAGTTCGGGTGACCGAGCAAGGCCATCTGGGCCGCCGCGGCGGGGTCGACCTGATGGTCGCGATGAACCCGCAGACGTGGGAGAAAGATATCGCGGAGATCGAACCGGGCGGCTACCTTATGTACGACAGCACCAAGCCGATCGCCGCAGCAAAAATGCGCACTGACATCAATCTGATCGGCGTGCCGCTGACCGAGATGGCGGCGAGCAAGTATTCGGACGCGAAAGAGCGGCAGCTGCTGAAGAACATCATGTATGTCGGCGTGCTGACTTCGCTGCTCGGCATCGACCCCGAAGTGATCGCGCAGTTGCTGGGCGAGCAGTACAAGGGCAAGGATCGATTGATCAAGCCGAATCTGGATGCGTTCATGACCGGCCTGCACCATGCGCGCGAGCGGCTCGAAGACACGCTCGATTTAAGGGTCGAGCGGCGCGATGCGGTCGGCGATCAGATCTTTATCGAGGGCAACGCGGCGGCTGCGCTGGGGTGCGTGTACGGCGGCGCTACGGTGTGCGCCTGGTACCCCATCACGCCGTCGTCATCATTGGCCGAAGCGTTCCAGAAATACTGCAGCAAGTATCGCGTCGACAAAGTATCGGGGGAAAGCAAAGGTGCCGGCACCAACAAGTTCGCGATCGTGCAGGCAGAAGACGAGCTAGCCTCGATCGGAATCGTGATCGGCGCCGCGTGGAACGGTGCGCGATCGTTTACTGCGACCTCCGGGCCCGGCATTTCGCTGATGAGCGAATTCATCGGGCTGGCCTACTTCGCCGAGATCCCGGCGGTGATCATCGACGTGCAGCGCGGCGGGCCGTCGACCGGCATGCCGACTCGCACTCAGCAATCCGATCTGCTTGCATGTGCTTATGCGTCGCACGGCGATACCAAACATGTGCTGCTGTTTCCGGAGGACCCTTACGAGTGCTTCGAGTTCGCCGCCGCCGCACTCGATCTCGCAGAGCGTTTGCAGACGCCGATCTTTCTGATGACTGATCTGGATATCGGCATGAATCACCGCCTGAGCGCACCGTTGAAGTGGGATGATTCCCGCCGTTATGACCGCGGCAAATTGATGACCGAAGCCGACCTCGAATCGGGTCGCGATTTTGGACGCTATCTGGATATCGACGGTGATGGTGTTCCGTACCGCTCGCTACCCGGCACGCACGCCACACGCGGCGCGTATTTCACGCGTGGGACGACCAAGGACGCTTACGCGCGCTACTCGGAGGCCGGCCCGGACTACATCTATAACATGGAGCGGCTGCTGAAGAAGTTCGCCACGGCAGCGAAGCTGGTACCGCAGCCTGCGATCGTGAAGGCAGCGCAGAAAACCTCGCAGGGCGTCATCTACTACGGCTCCACCAGTCCGTCGATGAACGAGGCACTGGACGAGCTGCAGCGGCAAGGCGTGCATCTGGATCGATTGCGGGTCCGGGCGTTTCCCTTTCCGCCATCGGTCAGGAAGTTCATTGCCGATCACGAAACGGTGTACGTCGTCGAACAGAATCGCGACGGGCAGTTGCGTTCGATGCTGATCAATGAGCTGCAGATCGACCCGGCGCGGCTGGTACCCGTGTTGCACTACGACGGCACGCCGATCACTGCGCGCTTCATCGTCAAGGCAATTGCATCTCGCGCACAGGGTACCAACGTGCTGCCGTTGAAGTCGGACAAGGCAGCATAGTGGCCTGTGACAGCCAATTCAAAAGTGCCTTGCGCGCCTGGGCGGCCGATTGCTTTGTCGCTCGCCTTGCGCGTATGCGTTGGCTACGCGACGCGGCTCACTTCGCGCACTCGGACCGCCCAGACGCGCCTTTCCCTTCCGAATCGGCTGCCACAGGCCACTAGGACGACCGATGACCTATCTCGTCAAACCGAAGTTGCGCCACCCTACCCTGCCGGCGAACAAGCTCGGATACACACGCCGCGATTACGAAGGGAAGATCTCGACGTTATGCGCCGGCTGTGGCCACGATGCGATCTCTGCCGCGATCGTGCAGGCGTGCTGGGAGCTGGCGATCGAGCCGCATCGCGTCGCCAAGTTATCCGGCATCGGCTGTTCATCGAAAACTCCGGATTATTTTCTAGGCGCCTCGCACGGATTCAACTCGGTGCATGGCCGCATGCCGTCGGTGCTGACCGGGGCCAACCTGGCCAATCGCGATCTGTTGTATCTCGGCGTCTCAGGCGACGGCGACTCGGCATCGATCGGGCTCGGCCAGTTCGCGCACCTGATCCGGCGCGGCGTCAACATGACCTACATTGTGGAGAACAACGGCGTCTACGGCCTCACCAAGGGGCAGTTCTCAGCGACCGCCGATCTCGGCTCGAAAGCCAAGCGCGGCGCGGTCAATCGCGACGCGCCGATCGACATGGTGGCATTGGCGCTGCAGCTTGGCGCGACGTATGTCGGGCGCAGTTTTTCCGGCGACAAGGATCAGCTGGTCCCGCTGATCAAGGGCGCATTGAGCCATCGAGGCGCAGCGTTGCTCGATGTCTTGAGCCCCTGCGTCGCATTCAACAATCATCCCGGCAGCACAAAGAGCTACGACTACGTGCGCGACCATAACGATGCGGTGAACCGGCTCGACTTCATGCCGCACCGCGAAGCGATCGCGGCCGAATATGAACCGGGCGAAGTGATCGAGATCACGCAGCACGACGGCAGCCGGTTGCGTTTGCGAAAACTTGCCGACGGCTACGACGCCGGTGATCGGCTGGCTGCGATGAACCACATTCACATGCACCAGGCGCGCGGCGAAATCGTCACCGGCCTGCTGTATATCGATCCCGCCGCCGACGATCTGCACGAGCATCTGGCCACCGTTGCAACACCGCTTAACCGGCTGGGCGAAGCAGAGCTTTGCCCCGGCGCCGCGGCGCTCGATGCGCTGAACGCAGAGCTGCGCTAACTCACTCACCCACCCGCTTCACGCAAAGTTCACTGGTCATTCGGCACATCTTCACGTCGTGCCGACACGATGCGGACTCCTCACCTTTCCGGAGTCCGTTCGTGCTCAATGCCGCTCGCAATCCACTGCTGCTTAAAGCCCTCGTCATCGGCTTTCTGGCCATTCTGATGCTGATCCCGCTCGGCATGATCGAAGGACTGATCGCGGAGCGGGCTTCGCGCCGGATGGAGGCGGTGGCAAGCGTGCAGGCGAGCTTCGCCGGCGCGCAGATGGTGGCACTGCCGTTCTTCGTCTGGCCCTATGTCGAGCACTGGACCGAGCAGAGCGTCGATGCAAACAACCGCGTTCGCGTGACGCAGATGAGCGAATCGAGGCAACTTCTCTGGTTTGCCGATCGATTGCAGGCCGCAGCAGAAGTCGCAGTGCAGAACGATCGCTATCGCGGCATTCACAGGGTGCGCACGTTCGAATCGACGATCGCGATCAACGGCGCATTTACCGCACCCGATCGAAATAGCGTCAAACCTTCGGCGGAGGGCCGGCGACTCGTGTGGGGCGAACCGCGCCTGGTGCTGCCGATTTCCGATGTGCGGGGATTGCGCGGAACGCCATCCGTCAACGTCGGCGGCGAATTGCTCAGGTTTCGCGAAGGCACTCAGCTGCCCGCACTGGCTGCGGGCATGCACGCCGTACTGGCGGAGTCGATCAATGGGACCACGACGCAGCTGGCGATCAATATCGAACTGGCCGGCACCGAGCATCTCGCGTTCGCGCCGACTGCGACGACCAATACCGTCAACGTCAAATCCGCCTGGCCGGATCCGCATTTCGGCGGCAGCTATCTGCCGCGCGAACGGGCGGTTGCCGCCACCGGTTTCACGGCTGCGTGGCAGATCTCGGCGCTTGCGTCCGGTGTGCAGCAACAGGTCCGCGCCCTCGCCTCCCCCGGACACAAGGAGCGGTCGGCGGCGCGGCCGCTGGATGCATTCGAGATCGGCTTCATCGAAGCAGTCAACACTTATCTGTTGGCCGAGCGCTCTGCCAAGCATGGCGCGCTGATCATCGTGCTCGTATTCGGCGCGCTGTTCCTGTTCGATACGCTGCGCTCGCTGAATGCGCACCCGGTGCAGTACGGTTTCGTCGGCCTTGCGCTGGTCGTTTTCTTCCTGCTGTTGCTGAGCCTGTCGGAACACATTGCCTTCGGACTGGCCTACACGATCGGTGCATCCGCGTGCACCTTGCTGATCACCTACTACTTGCGTCATGTGCTGCACGATCGGCGCCGTGCACTCGGCTTCGGCGGTGCGCTGGCGGTCATGTACGCAACGATCTACTCAATTCTGATCGCCGAGGGCACCGCGCTGCTGATGGGAAGTGTCCTCCTGTTTGTAATGCTCGCGGCCGCGATGATCGCGACTCGGAGGCTCGACTGGCGGAACGTGGCGAGAACGCCGGAGACCGCTCACTCCGCATAGCGTTAAAGTGCGGGATGAAGTTTCGGGATTGGACGTTGCAGGTGTTTGGGCGCCGCGCGAGCAAAGCGCTGCGTCACCCGGGCGCCTTTGCCCTTGCAGTGCTGAAGCAGTTCCGCGCCAATCAGGGCCTGCTTCTGGCCGGCGCCGTGGCCTACTACGCGCTGCTATCGCTGGTGCCGCTGCTGATCCTGCTCGTGCTCGGGTTGACGCACGTGTTCGACGAAGCGCAGGTGCTCGCCACGATCGGTGCTTATCTGGAGTTCGTCGTGCCTGGCCAGTCGGGCGAGCTGGTAGACGAGCTGCGAACTTTTCTGGCGAATCGGGAAGTGGTCGGCTGGCTGCTGCTGGTTTTGATGCTGTTTTTCAGCACGCTTGCCTTCACGGTCCTTGAGAACGCGATGTCGGTGATTTTCTTTCATCGCGTTACGGTGCGGCGGCGCCATTTTCTGATGTCGGCCGTGATGCCCTATCTGTTCATTGTGGCGTTGGCGATCGGGTTGCTGGTGATCACCATCGTTGCGGGCGCGCTCAATCAGCTTGGAACCTACGCAGTAGTGATCCTCGGCGAATCGCGTCCTCTCGATGAGTTTTCCGCCAGATTGCTGTATCTGGTCGGCGTGGTTGGCGAGGTTTTCCTGCTGACTGCGATCTACTTGGTGATGCCGGTCGGACGATTGTCGCTGCGGCATGCGCTGATCGGCGGCACTGCGGCAGCGCTGCTTTGGGAGATCACGCGGCACGTGCTGGTCTGGTATTACTCGACGATTTCGCAGATCCAGGTCGTCTATGGGTCGCTGACTACGTCGATCGCGGTGCTGATCAGCGTGGAGATCGGCGCGATCGTACTGTTGCTCGGCGCGCAGGTAATCGCGGAATACGAGCGAATCGGTTACGAGCCGATCAAGGCGAAACCCGAACCGATGGAAGCCGAAAAAGCATAGAAGTGCTCTCAGAACTGCTGCGCGCACCGATCTTGCCGCTGTGGTGCTCGCCGTAGCCGGCGTACGTGTGCGCTCCTTGCGGCAACCTCGGGCCCGCTTCTCCGCCGCTGCGCGGCTTAGCGCTCGTCGATCGGCTTCACGTCGCGCCGAGTTGCTCCGACGAACAACTGCCGCGGCCGGCCGATCTTGTATTCAGGATCAGCAATCATTTCGTTCAGCTGTGCGATCCAGCCGACCGTGCGAGCCAGCGCGAAAATTGCGGTGAACAGCGGCACCGGAATACCGATCGCTTTCTGCACGATGCCGGAGTAGTAATCGACGTTCGGATACAACTTGCGGCTGACGAAGTAGTCGTCTTCGAGTGCGATCTTTTCCAGCGCCATGGCAAGCTTGAACAGAGGATCGTCCTGCAGTCCCAGCTCCTTCAATACTTCATGGCACGTCTCGCGCATCAGTTTCGCGCGCGGATCGTAGTTCTTGTAGACACGGTGACCGAAGCCCATCAACCTGACTTCCGAATCCTTGTCTTTCACCTTGGCGATGAACTCGCCGATCTTGGCCACTCCGCCGTTGCGCTGGATCTCGTACAACATGTTGAGTGCGGCCTCGTTGGCGCCGCCATGCGCCGGGCCCCATAGACAGGCCACGCCGGCCGCGATCGCGGCAAACGGATTGGTTCCCGACGACGCACACAGCCGGACCGTCGATGTCGAAGCGTTCTGCTCGTGATCCGCGTGCAGGATCAGAATGCGGTCCATCGCCCGCACCAGCACGTCGTTGACGGCGTATTCCTCGCACGGCGTTGCAAACATCATCCGCATCAGGTTCGCCGCATAAGTCAGATCATTGCGCGGATAGATGTATGGCTGGCCGACCGTGTACTTGTAGGCCATCGCCACCAGCGTCGGCATCTTCGCGATCAATCGGATCGCGGAGATTTCACGCTGCCGCGCATCGTTCAGATTCATCGAATCCGGGTAAAAAGCCGAAAGAGCCCCGACCAAGCCGGTCATCACCGCCATCGGATGCGCGTCGCGCCTGAAGCCGCGCATGAAAAACTGCATCTGCTCGTTGACCATCGTGTGATAGGTCACCGTCTTCTCGAATTCTCTGTTCTGCTCCACGTTTGGCAGCTCGCCATAGAGCAGCAGATAGCAAGTCTCCAGGTAATCGCAATGCGTCGCCAGTTGCTCGATCGGATAGCCGCGATACAGCAGCTCGCCCTTGTCGCCGTCGATAAAGGTTATCGACGAGTCGCACGCGGCCGTAGACAAGAATCCAGGGTCGTAAGTGAACTTGCCGGTCTTGGCGTACAGCTGTCGAATATCGATCACGTCCGGGCCCATCGTGCCCTTGTAGATCGGCAGTTCGAGCGCCGAGGTACCGTCTGAAAACGTCAGTGTTGCCTTCTTGTTCGAGGGATCGAGCGCCATTGTTTCGGTCCTGATTTTCAGCTGTTGCGCAGACGGTGCAGCATTGCGCGTACGTCGGGAACATCGAGCGCACCTGGCAGTTCGGTACGCGCCAGCAATAGGTCGAGCAATTCGTTTTCCGGCAGGTCGAGCAGAGCCTCGATCGACATCATGTCGTCCGCAGCCAGTTGATCGGCATGGCGCTGAAGGAAGCGCGAGAGGATCAGATCGTTTTCGAGCAATCCGCGACGTGCGCGCCAGCGCAATCGCTTGCGCGCCAGAGGCAGTGCGGCAGTCTCCACCGTCACACTGTTCTCCGCACCAGCAGTTCCTTGATCTTGCCGATCGCCAGTGTCGGGTTCAGGTTTTTCGGACACACATCGACGCAATTCATGATCGTGTGGCACCGAAACAGACGGTACGGGTCGTGCAGGTCGTCGAGCCGCTCGTTTGTGGCCTGGTCACGCGAATCGGCAATGAAGCGATACGCCTGCAACAGGCCGGCTGGGCCGACAAACTTGTCCGGGTTCCACCAGAATGACGGGCAGGCGGTTGAGCAGCACGCACACAGAATGCATTCGTACAGGCCGTCCAGCTCCTCGCGTTCCCGCGGGGATTGCAGCCGTTCTTTTTCAGGGGGCGGCGTGTCGTTGATCAGATACGGCTTGATCGAGTGGTACTGCTTGAAAAATTGCGACATGTCGACGATCAGGTCGCGGATGACCGGCAAGCCCGGCAGCGGCCGCAGGACGATCGGCTCCTTCAGATCGCGCATGCTCGTAACGCAGGCGAGCCCGTTCTTGCCGTTGATGTTCATCGCGTCCGAGCCGCAGACGCCTTCACGGCAACTGCGCCGCAGCGAAATACTGTCATCGACTTCGCTCCGGATGCGAATCAAGGCATCGAGCAGCATCTTGTCGGTCGGATGCAGAGTGACCTGCAGGCTTTGCATGTACGGCTTAGCGTCCTTGTCCGGGTTGTAGCGATAGATCTCGAACCGGACCGTTCGGTTCTGGGCAGTCTGAGTGGTATCGGCTGTCATCCTGTCTTTCAGAAGGTGCGACTCTTCGGTTCGAACGCCTCGACACTCAACGGCTTCATGTTGACCGGCTTGTATTCGAGGCGATTGCCGTCCGAGTAGTACAGCGTATGTTTCATCCAGTGCACATCATCGCGCGTGGGGTAGTCGTCGCGCGCGTGCGCACCGCGGCTTTCGTTGCGTCCTGCAGCCGATACGATGGTTGCCTTGGCGGTGTCGACCAGATTTTCGAGCTCGAGCGCTTCGATGCGGGCGGTGTTGAATATCCTCGACTTATCGTCGATGGAAACGCGCTGGGCACGCTCGGCCAGCACCATGATCTTGCGTACGCCTTCCTGCAACAGCTCGGCAGTACGGAACACTCCACAATGCGACTGCATCGTCCTGCGAATGTCGTTCGCCACATCCTCTACACGTTCACCACCGCTCGAACCATCAAGCTCGACCAGCCGCGCGATGGTCGACTGACCGCCGTCGTCCGGGAAGGTTTTGTGCCCTTGCCGGGCGATCTTCCGCTCGACGATGTGTCTGCCCGCCGCCCGGCCGAACACCAGCAGATCGAGCAATGAGTTGGTCCCGAGACGATTGGCGCCATGCACGCTGACGCATGCGCACTCGCCGATTGCATACAGGCCGTCGACGACGGTGTTCGGGTCGCCGTCCCTGGGCGCGACCACCTGGCCGTGGTAGTTGGTCGGTATGCCGCCCATTTGATAATGAATCGTCGGCACCACCGGAATCGGCTCCCGGATCGGATCCACGTTGGCAAACTTGATCGCAATCTCGCGAATCGACGGCAGACGTTTCATGATCGTCTCCGCCCCGAGATGATCGAGCTTCAGCAGCACATAGTCCTTGTTCGGACCGCAGCCGCGGCCTTCCTTGATCTCCTGGTCCATCGCGCGCGAGACAAAGTCGCGCGGCGCCAGGTCCTTTAGCGTCGGCGCATAACGCTCCATGAAGCGCTCGCCGTTACTGTTGATCAGAATGCCGCCCTCGCCTCGTACGCCTTCGGTGATCAGCACGCCTGCGCCAGCAACACCGCTCGGATGAAACTGCCAGAATTCCATGTCCTCCAGCGGTAATCCGGCGCGCGCAGCCAGTCCAAGCCCGTCACCGGTGCAGATATACGCATTGGTCGACGCGTGCCAGATACGGCCCGCTCCGCCGGTCGCCAGCACCGTCACCTTGCCTTCGAAAATCATCGGCTCGCCGGTTTCCATTTCGAGCGCGATCACGCCGACCACTTCGCCATCAGCATTGCGAATCAGGTCGAGCGCCATCCATTCGACGAAAAATTGCGTACGGGACGCGACATTGCGCTGGTACAGCGTATGCAGCAATGCGTGGCCGGTGCGATCTGCCGTGGAGCAGCTGCGTGGCACCGGCTTTTCGCCGAAATGCGCGGAATGCCCGCCGAACGGCCGCTGATAAATCGTGCCGTCCGGATTGCGATCGAACGGCATGCCGAAGTGTTCGAGTTCGTACACGACGTTGGGCGCCTCGCGGCACATGAACTCGATGGCGTCCTGATCGCCCAGATAGTCCGAGCCTTTGACGGTGTCGAACATGTGCCATAGCCAGCTGTCTTCGGTCATGTTGCCGAGCGCTGCGCCGATGCCGCCCTGCGCGGCCACCGTGTGCGAACGCGTCGGAAACACCTTGGACAGCACCGCGACGTTCAATCCCGCGTTGGCAAGCTGCAGCGAACACCGCATACCGGCGCCGCCGGCTCCGACAATCACGGCATCGAAGCGGCGCCGCGCGAGATTCGGAAGCTTCGGCACGCCTAGTGGCCTGTAGCAGTCGATTCGGAAGGGAAAGGCGCGTCCGGGCGCGCCGAGTGCGCGAAGCGAGCCGCGTCGAATAGCCGACGCATATTCGCAAGGCGAGCGACAAAGCAATCGGCCGCCCCGACGCG
>JBGSWY010000566.1:0-2022 GCA_041751715.1 Burkholderiaceae bacterium | reverse complement strand
CACCGCGACCTGCGGTTGCACGCAAGACAACAGCTTGAGCACAACGGTGGTCACGCCGACGAAGAAACCGGGCCGGAACTCGCCTTCCAGAATATCCCCAAGGTCCGACGGCGGGCTGACTCTGTAATTCTGCGGCTCCGGATAGAGCTCCTTCTCATCCGGTGCGAACAAAACGTAAACGTGATTCTGCTGTTGCAGCTTGTCGATATCGTCCTGCAACGTACGCGGATATTTTTCGAAATCCTCGTTCGGGCCGAACTGCAGCCGATTGACAAAGATCGACGCCACCACCGGATCGCCCCGCTGATGCGCGAGCTTCATCAGCGCCAGATGAGCATCGTGCAGGTTGCCCATCGTCGGCACGAATGCAACCCGGTTCTGGCCGCGCAACTGGTCGCGCAGCTCCTCGATCGAATGGACGACCTTCATCGCTCAGCTCATTTGCCCGCTACGCCGCCAGATTGAAGTATTCGCGCCGGCCGCGCATCTTGTCTATGCGCGACAGCAGCAGTTCGAAATCCTGGTCGCGCTCGATCGGGTTCAGGTTTTCGGTGTTGACGATCAACACCGGCGCGCCATCGTACTGATGAAAGAAGCGCGTGTAGCTGTCCGACAAAGCGCGCAGGTACGTCTCCGAAATGCCGGCTTCGATCGGATTGCCGCGCCGGAGCACCCGCTCGACCAGCGTGTCCGTCGGTGCCTGCAAATAGATGACGAGGTCAGGCAGCGGCGCCTGGGGCTTGAGCTGCGCGAAGATCTGTTCGTACAACTTCAATTCATCGTCGGCCAGCGTCAGCCGTGCGAACAGCGGGTCTTTCTCAAGCAGAAAGTCTGCGATTACCGCGGATCGAAACAAGTCGAGCTGCGTGACTTCGCCCAGCTGCTGTACGCGCTGGAAGAGAAAGAACAATTGCGTCGGCAGCGCGTAACGTGCCTGATGCCGGTAAAAGCGCTCCAGAAACGGGTTGGCATCCGGCTGCTCGAGTAATGTCTGTGCGGAATATCGCTGCGCGAGACGGGTGGCAAGCGAAGTCTTGCCGGCGCCGATCGGTCCTTCGATCACGACGTACTGATACTTGTTCGTCAGAACCACGCTAGTCCAGTGGAACCGTCAAGTCGCGCCCGAGCGGCCGTGCAGCGGCGTGCCGGGCTCGGCCAAATTTGCTAACTGAGGCGCAGACATGGCGGGGACTATGGCGAGCATTTGCAACGATGCGTGGCGCGAGAGAGGGAGACCCTGTTTTCCCCGCCTAGGCGCGGCCGGGCGGGTGTGCATTTCGGCGGGTTCACTGGATCATTGCTCGGCCGGCTCTTCAAGCAAGTCGATGCGTTGATCGGACACCGCTTTCAGGAAATCACTGGCCGACCCCTGTCCCGGAATGGAGATTTCCGGCGCGAGATCGAGCAACGGCTTGAGTACGAATGCGCGCTGGTGCAAACGCGGATGCGGCAACGTCAGTGGCGTGCTTTGAATGATTATTTCGCCCAGCAACAGAAAGTCCAGATCGACGTTGCGCGGTGCGTTCTTCTTCTGGTTCGGCCCCCGCCGTTTGCGGCCGAGCATCAGTTCGATATCGAGCAGATGCAGCAGCAGTCCATACGGCTCAAGCGACGTTTCAAGCTTGGCTACCGCATTCAGATAATCGGGTCCGGAGGCCTCGACCGGCGCCGACTTGTAGAACGGCGAAACGGCCAACACCTCGGACTGTTCAAGCGAGCGCAGCGAGTCGAGCGCAGCCTTCAGCGACTCGACTAACTCACCCTGATTAGCACCCAGCCCGATGTACGCGGTTCTTTTCACGATGCCAAACTGCCGGGCGGTCCGATCCTGCGTCGGCGGTGCTCGACGTACGTGCGTACGCCTGCGCTCCTCGACGCCTCGGGTCTGCTCGCTACGTTTTTCATGCGTTTTCTAAGCAACAGTTGCCGCGCCTTCCCCGCCGCTGCCGCGGCGTCGCCGGCGCCGCTTGGTCTCCGTCGTCGCCGTCGAGCCGCCATCACGCGCAGCCTCGATGATCAGTT
>JBGSWY010000565.1:0-2074 GCA_041751715.1 Burkholderiaceae bacterium | reverse complement strand
CACCACCGATGGTTCAGCGCGTTGCCCCGATGCCAGCGGCACCACAAGTCCGAGCACCGCAATCTGCACCACCGATGGTCGAGCGCGTCGCTCCGATGCCCCAGGCGCGACCTGCGCCTCAAGTCCAGGCACCACGCGACGCACCACCGATGGTTCAGCGCGTCGCTCCGATGCCGCAGGCGCGATCTGCGCCGCAAGTCCAGGCGCCGCGAGCGTCATCGCAGATCATGCGGGGCGGAGCAGGAGTACCGAAGGTCCAGTAAAGCCTCTCGCCGCGAGAGGGTCAGGGTGAAGGCGTTCTTACGTTTTCGGCAACGTCACGCCGCGCTGGCCCTGATACTTGCCACCGCGATCCTTGTATGACGTCTCGCAGACTTCATCGGACTCGATAAAGATCACCTGCGCACACCCTTCGTGCGCATATATTTTTGCTGGCAGCGGCGTCGTGTTCGAGAACTCGAGCGTCACGTGTCCTTCCCACTCGGGCTCCAGCGGCGTTACGTTCACGATAATCCCGCATCTTGCATAGGTACTCTTTCCCAGACAGATCGTCAGCACGTTGCGCGGAATACGAAAGTATTCGACGGTGCGCGCCAGCGCGAAAGAATTCGGCGGGATGATGCAGACGTCGCTCTTGATATCCACGAACGAATTCGGATCGAACGCTTTCGGGTCGACGATCGTGCTGTTGATGTTGGTGAAGATCTTGAATTCGTCGGCACAGCGGATGTCGTAGCCGTAGCTCGATGTGCCGTAGCTGACGATGCGCTGGCCGTTGACGTGGCGCACCTGCCCCGCCTCAAACGGCTCGATCATTCCTTGCGCCGCCATGCGGCGAATCCATTTATCGCTCTTGATGCTCATCATGCGATTCTACGTTCCGAGCAGTCGATAGACTGCGGGTCGTGAACGCTCAATGGACTCCCGCTCGCATCGGGGACGCGCTTGCCGACGTCGACACGCCGGCATTGATCCTCGACCTCGATAAATTCGAAGCCAATCTTGCACGGCTGATGAACGCAGTGGCGGGCCGCGGCGTGCGCGTCAGGCCGCACGCGAAGAGCCATAAGTGCGTCGAGATTGCACGCCGGCAAATCGCGGCCGGCGCGATCGGCATCTGCTGCCAGAAGGTATCCGAAGCCGAGCCGTTTCTGGCCGGCGGCATCCCCGACGTGCTGATCAGCAACGAAGTGGTCGGGCAGCGCAAGATAGCGCGGCTGGCGGCACTGGCAGCGCAATACCCGGATGCCAGAGTCGGCGTATGCGCGGACGATGCACGCGCTGTCGGCGAACTGGGGCTTGCCTGCGAAAGCGCGAACGCGCAGCTCGACGTCTATATCGAGCTCGACGTCGGCCATGACCGCGCCGGCGTACCCGATGTCACCAGAGTCGTTGCACTCGGGCGCGCGATCGCTTCGCACGCAAAACTGTCGCTGCGCGGTTTGCACGCCTATTTCGGCAACGCGCAACACCGGCGCAGCCTTGCCGAGCGCCGGCAGGCGATTACCGCGGCGACATCGCTGGCGCAGTCTGCGCGCGACGCACTGGTTGCGGCCGGTCTGCCGTGCGATGTCATCACCGGCGCCGGCACCGGCACCTTCATGCTCGAAGCCGGCAGCGGCGTCTACACGGAAATCCAGCCCGGCTCGTACGCGCTGATGGATATCGATTACGCGAAGAACGAGCAGGACCCGAACTGGCCCGCCTTCGAACAGTCGCTCTTCATCGCCACCACGGTGATGAGCCGGCGCAAGGACGAACATTCCGATCGCGCCACGCTCGACGCAGGCTTGAAAAGCTTCTCAACCGATTCCGGCCCGGCACTGCCCGCATTTTCCGGGTGGCAGGTGCGTGGCGTGTCGGACGAACACACGGTGCTTCAGCGGTATGGCGATGGACCGGAACTCGTGCTCGGCGATAAGCCGCTGCTGATTCCCGGTCACATTGATCCCACGGTCAATCTGCACGACTGGATCGTCGCCATGCGCGATGAGAAGGTCGAAGCGATCTGGCGTGTGGATGCGCGCGGCGCAGTCTTTTAAGTCTCCGGCGTCACCTGTAGCGCCACCAGGAA
>JBGSWY010000564.1:0-6917 GCA_041751715.1 Burkholderiaceae bacterium | reverse complement strand
AACGCGAAGATCGCGACGAACGATGCCGCGGCAATCGCCCACAGCACGCCGTTCTTCAGGGCGCGCGAGCCGATGCGGTACGCCGCCTGCAAAACAATCGCGGTGACTGCGGGCTTGATGCCATAGAACAAACCTGCCACCAGCGGCACGTCACCGAATGCGATGTAGATCCATGAGAGCGCGATCAGGATCAGCAGCGACGGCAGCACGAACAGCGCACCGGCGACGACACCGCCCCAGGTGCGATGCATCAGCCAGCCGATGTAGGTGGCAAGCTGCTGCGCCTCCGGCCCGGGGAGCACCATGCAGTAGTTGAGCGCGTGCAGGAAGCGTCGCTCGGAGATCCAGCGCCGGTTCTCGACCAGCTCCTGATGCATGATCGAAATCTGCCCTGCAGGCCCGCCGAAACTGATGAATCCGAGCTTCAGCCAGAAGCGAAACGCTTTCCGGAAGCTGATCGGCGCGGGCGCCAAAGCGCTTGCCTTCGATGCGATCGGCGCGTTCATGCAGCGGCATCTTTTTCGAACGCGGCCAGCAAGCCATCGAACACAATGCCTGCAGCCTTGACCAGTCGGTCATCATCGGCGATTGCATCGCGCAATCCCGCCAGCACGCTTTCAATGCCGATCGACTCAGGAGGCTGCACGCCACCGGTATCAAGATAGTGAACGATGGCGCCGATCCGCTTGAGCGCCGCTTGCTCCAGGCCGAAGCTGGCAAGCATGACTTCGAAGGTGACGCGCGCGCCGACGTGGCTGAATGTCGCACCGTCGAAATCGAATCCGAGCGCCCGGGCCGGGCAGTCTTTCGGTTTCGCCAGCCAGACGATGCGCGCTTTGCGGTCGATGAAGCGCCGGATCAGCCATGCGCATGCCAGCCGATCGACCCAGGGCCGCTGGCGCGTCGCCCACACACGTTGTTTGTAGTCCGCGATGCGCAACAGTGTGATCGCGCTGCGAACCGAGTGGGGCTCATCAGGTGCGAGCAGCCGATTCGCTGCCCATTCGAACTCCGCCAATGCAGCTTCGGCCTGCTGCCGAGCCTCTGCGCCAAAGAAGTCGATCGCTGCGATGCCGGTGAACGCCTTGCGCAGCTTGCGCGCCTGCTTCAATATTTCAGGCGCAGTTTCGGGGTCAATGTCGTCGCTCGCCTTGCGGATTTCATCGAGCAACGCCGCGTAGTCGTCGCTGCGATCGAACAGTGTGTCGAAGCGCGCACCCTCGGGCTCGTTGGCAGGTATCAGATGCGTGTTGCCGCCGCCCGCTTGCACCTCTGCCGCGACTGCTTCGAGCGTGGCGCGGCAGTCGTCGCGCGCCGGCATCAGATACACACCGTCGCGCAGGACAGCAGCCCCGGCGGCTCGCAACGCCCGCCAGGCGCGCATTCGCACCGTGGCGTTCTCGGTGGGGAGCGAGAGTACGAGCAGTATCCATCGCATTGATGTAGATGTTTTACAAACTAGTTCAACATCTACATATTATTTACGTTACCGGCGGCTGATGCGCGGCGCCCGATCAGGCGCTATCGGCCGCGCGGCCGACGCTGCGCGCAGATGCTCGACCAACGCATCGACATCGGCCGGTCCGCCGACTCTATCGCTGCCGCCGCTCAACACCACGAAGCCGTCGCCGCCGTCAGCCAGGAAATTGTTGGCAGTGACGCGGTAGGTTTGACCGGGCTCGATGGCCCGGCCATCGAGCTGCATCGTCTTCGCGATGATTCTGTCGCCGTGCGTGCCGCTCGCTCGCCACGCATACGTAAAGCCGCGCGAGGGTTGCAGGAAGCGCACGCGCTGCGGTGTCGTGGTGCTCCACTGTTGTTCGAGCAGCTGCTTCAGTTGCGCGCCGGTCAACGTCACGGTAACCAGAGTGTTGCCGAACGGTTGCGACGCGAACGCATCGGCGTAGCTCACTGCGCCGTCAGCCCCCGATGCGCGCAGGTCGGCACGCAACCCGCCCGGATTGGTGAATGCGATCTGCGCGCCCTGCGCACGGGTGGAGGCGAGATGCGCATCGGCGATCAGGCGGCCCAGTGCACTGTCCCCGCCCGCGGTCGGGCGGCGATCGAACTCGGCGGCAATGCGGCCAACCGGACGCTGCGCCACCGGCGCGGCAAGCTTGCGATAGTGCTCGACGATCGCCTGGACTTTCGCGTCGGGCGCCAGCGGCGGGTATTCTGTGCGCAGCCGATCAGTGGTGTCCGATCCGTTCGGCACCGGCAAATTTCGCGCACGCGTGCGTTTGCGCACGATCTCGCCGCTGGTACGGTCGATTTCGATATCGATGACGGAGACCAGACGGCCGTACGACGCTGCCTGCATCACGACTCTGCCATCGACCAAGCAGTTGTAGCCGCGATGCGTGTGCGCGGACAGCACGATGTCGATCGCAGGATCGAGCTCGCGCTCGATGTCGAAGATCGGACCACGCGGATTACGGCACGCGTCATAACCGCCGTCCGCTGTGCCGCCTTCGTGCACCACCGCCACGATCGCCTGCACACCCTGCGCCTGCAACTCCTTTGCATACCGATTGAGCGCCCCGGCTTCCGCGACGAAGCGCACGCTGGAAACGGCGCTTGGCACGACGATGCCCGGCGTCGAACGAGTGACCGCGCCGATAAAGCCGATCCGCACGCCGTCGATGGTCTTGATCCAGGTCGGCGGCACGATCGGCTGTTCGCCGACGCGATCGATCGCATTGGCAGCGATGAATGGAAACTGCGCGCCGAAAAATTTGTCAGCGGCTCCGGCGCAGCTTTGCCGGCTTGCTATCGGTCGCTGTTCGCAGCCGCCGTTTGCCAGACGCAGCAGATGCCGCACGCCATGATCGAACTCATGGTTGCCCAGTGCGTTCAACTCAAGGCCGATCGCGTTCATCACCTCGATCGTCGGCTCGTCGTGAAACAGGCCCGATGTCAGCGGCGATGCGCCGATCAGATCGCCGGCGGAAACAACAACGTGGCGCGGTTGCTCCGCCCGGAGCTCTCTGATTCGCGTTGCCAGAAATGCCGCACCACCGCTTCTCAGCGGTACCGTTGTTCCCGGACTCGCCGGATCCGGCACTGCGATTGTGTTCTCGCCCGGTTCGAGGTGACCGTGAAAATCGTTGATCGCGATGATTCTCAAGAGCACGTTTGGCGCGGACACCGTCGCGATGCCGAATGGCGGCGCGAGCAACAGCGCGCAGGCAAAAACGGCATGCCATCGGGAACGTACGCAGGGATGAACTGCTACATTCGCTCGACCGCGCACGTTGGTCGCATTGCCTGATGAATTCATCGTCGCCTTCAACCCCGTCGTCGATTCGCCATGATGCCGAAGTCATCGGCCTGGTAGGGCTCGCGCACGGTACCTCGCATTTCTTTCATCTGATGCTGCCGCCGCTATTTCCGTGGCTGATGAAGGATTTCAATCTGTCATATACAGAGGCCGGGTTGCTGATGACGACGTTCTTCGTGATCAGCGGTATCGGCCAGGCGCTGGCAGGATTTGTCGTCGACAAAGTCGGGTCGCGTCCGGCGCTGTTTTTCGGCATCGGCCTGCTGGCGACGTCCGGCGTAATCCTGGGCTTGTCGAACAGCTATTCGATGCTGCTCCTGACTGCAGCCGTGGCGGGCCTCGGCAACAGCATCTTTCATCCTGCCGACTTCACCTTGCTCAATCGACGCGTCTCGCAGCCCCGTCTCGGGCATGCGTTCTCGGTGCACGGACTGTCGGGAAACCTGGGCTGGGCAGCAGCGCCGGTGTTCATGGCCGGCATCGCCAGCATCGCCGGTTGGCAGGCCGCCGGATTCGCGGCCGCTGCGGTAGGCGCGAGCGTTCTAGTCATCCTGTTGCTGCGGCGATCGATGCTGGTGTATGCGGCGGCGGAGCTTGTCGTGCCGAGCCATGCCGAGACCGCCGAGGTTGCCGCCGGTGCCGGCGCCAAAGTCAGTCAATTCGGCTTTCTGCAATCGGGCTCTGTCTGGCTTTGCTTTGCGTTCTTCTTTTTCACCACCTCGGCGTTCGGCATCCTGCAGAACTACGCGCCGGCGATTCTCGGCGATGTGTACGGAATATCACTGGTCATTGCGACCGGTGCGTTGACCGCATATTTGCTGGGTAGCGCAGCCGGAATCATCACCGGCGGCTTTCTCGCATCGCGTAACGATCGCAACGATCGCTTGATCGCGATCGCGCTGGGTTTCAGCGCGTTGATGGCGTTGCTTCTCGCTTCGGGTCAAATCGGTGCGGCGCTGGTACTTCCAATCATGGTGCTGATGGGTTTCGGCGTCGGCGTAGCGAGCCCAAGTCGCGACCTATTGGTGCGGCGAGCGGCCACCAGTCAGTTTGGCAAGAGTGCATTCGGCCGGATCTACGGCTTTGTGTATTCCGGTCTGGATGTCGGACTTGCGATGGCGCCGCTGGCATTCGGTCCGCTGCTCGATGCGGGCCAGTTTCAGGCGTCGCTGGTGGCGGTCGCGCTGCTGCAGATAGCGGCGCTGGTCACTGCAATGCGGGTTGGCGCTGCGGCGCGGGGTAGCCCGGTCGCGGCGGCGTAGACAGCGCTACAGCACCAGGCTGAACGTCGCGAAGACGAAGATCGCGCAGCCGATCAGCAATGCGAACGCACGCCAGCCGTGCTTTGAGAAATCGGCGCCCGACTCATTCAGCAGAAACCCTGAGAAGCCACCGACGATAAACGACAGCGAACCTTCATTGGCCCACACGCCGGCGTTCACCGAGTCGGCCATCTCGACGATCGCTATCGCGGCGAGCGTAAAGCCGAGCATTCGGATCAAACCCATTAGCGATGGAGCGTTCAGCTGGATGCCAAGGACGTTCATGATGCTCGCAGTGTTAAGTACGCAAACGTTTTGCGTGCGTGTTTAGTCAGTGACGCCAATGTGGCATATCGCGTTGACTTAGTTACGAACGAAATGCTTGGGCAGATGCATCCAATTTCAGCGCAAGTACTTGTGCCGCATCTTGGGTAATCGATCGCGTTTCATTTTCTTGCCGCATGTTTCACAATTCGAAACGGCGCCTATTGCGGAGCAACAGAGAATATTTCAAACCGCTAAAACGGCTTGCATATTACGGAACTACGGTGATAACCGTTTGTTTTTTAATACAAAAGTCTAACTCTTATAAAAGTTAACATGGTTGCTGCGCTGCATAAAGCCTCGTACGATTCCTGCTGCTGGTTTTTCACCATCAACCGCCCGGAGAGACTCGGGCTTCTCAGTGGGAGCGAAGAATGACGGCACGTGAACTTGACGCACAGCGAATCCAAAAAGAGTGGAACGAGAGCGCTCGCTGGAAGGGCATCAAGCGCGGCTACGGGGCTGAGGATGTAGTGCGCCTGCGCGGCTCGGTGCAGATCGAGCACACGCTGGCCCGACACGGTGCAGAAAAGTTGTGGCGCCTGTTGAACGGCGAAGTTTTCGTCAATTCGCTCGGCGCGCTGACCGGCAATCAGGCGATGCAGCAGGTAAAAGCCGGTCTGAAAGCGATTTACCTGTCTGGCTGGCAAGTCGCAGGCGATGCGAATCTGGCCGGCGAGATGTATCCCGATCAGTCGCTGTATCCCGTCAATTCCGTTCCCGCGGTGGTCCGCCGGATCAACAACACGTTTGCGCGCGCCGATCAGATTCAGTGGATGGAAGGCAGGAGCCCGGCCGACGCCGGCTATGTCGATTACTTTGCGCCGATCGTCGCCGATGCCGAAGCCGGCTTCGGCGGCGTGCTCAATGCGTTCGAGCTGATGAAGGCGATGATCGAAGCGGGCGCGGCCGGGGTGCATTTCGAAGACCAGTTGGCCTCTGTCAAGAAGTGCGGGCACATGGGCGGCAAGGTTCTGGTGCCGACACGCGAGGCGGTCGCGAAACTGGTCGCCGCGCGACTGGCGGCCGACGTCTGCGGCGTGCCGACCTTGCTATTGGCGCGCACCGATGCTGAAGCGGCCGATCTGGTGACCTCGGATATCGATGAGAACGACACGCCGCATCTGACCGGCGAGCGCACGGTCGAGGGATTCTTCCGCACCAAGCCGGGTCTGCCGCAGGCCGTGTCGCGCGGCCTGGCCTATGCACCGTATGCCGATTTACTCTGGTGTGAAACCGGCAAGCCGGATCTCGCTTTCGCCAGGGAGTTCGCCGAGGCGATCCACAAGCGCTTCCCGGGCAAGATGCTGGCGTACAACTGTTCGCCATCATTCAACTGGAAGAAGAATCTGGACGATTCGACGATCGCGCGCTTCCAGAAGGAACTGGGCGCAATGGGCTACAAGTTTCAGTTCATCACGCTGGCCGGTTTTCATGCGCTCAATTACTCGATGTTCCATCTGGCGCACGGCTATGCGCGCCATCAGATGAGCGCCTTCGTCGAGTTGCAGCAGGCGGAGTTCGCCGCCGCCGACCGGGGATTTACCGCGGTCAAGCACCAGCGCGAGGTCGGCACCGGATATTTCGACGCAGTCACGACGACGATCGAGCGGGAATCTTCAACAGCGGCGTTGAAGGGCTCGACCGAGGACGAGCAATTCTTCGATCAAAAAGTGGACAAGAAAGCCGCATGAGCAGAACAGCTTCTAAACTAGCGGCTGATCATGGCCGCTACTACCGCTGACTCCGCTGTTCTGTTCGACGTTTTCGGGACGCTGCTCGACGTTTATTCGGTCACGCGTCGTGCCGAAGAATTGTTCCCCGGCCAGGGCGAGCCGCTGGCCCGCTTGTGGCGCCAGAAGCAGATCGAGTATTCGCAGCTGCGCACGATGTCCGGTCGCTATACAAGCTTCTCCGAAGTCACACGTGACGCGCTCGGGTATTCGCTGCAGGCGCTGCGGCTGGAGGCGCAGCCTGCAGATGCAGCGCGGCTGCTCGACGAATACAAGCATCTCGCGCCATTTGCCGATGTTGCGCCCGCGCTGACGCGT
>JBGSWY010000563.1:0-4368 GCA_041751715.1 Burkholderiaceae bacterium | reverse complement strand
AGCGAGCCAAGTCTGTACGCCGCACAAAACATCGAGCAGGCCGTGGTTGATCGGGAACACGCGGTCGGCCTGCACATCGCGCAGCAGCCAGCAGATGTTCAGATACTCGTCGCGGTTGTAGCCGCCATCTGCCGTCCAATACGTGGCCTGCAGTTGTTCATCGCCGCGCAACAGTCGCAGCGAACGGCGGTCGCTCAGCAATTTGCGCAAGCGGGATTCTGGTGTGTCCTGATTGGCCGCAGCGTCCGAACGAGGAACAGCGACGGCACAAACGCAGCAGCTGCCGGCCAGCAGCAACTTTCGACGGGCTACGTGCGGCGTCATGCAGAATCAGATCCGCTCGAACACCGCCGCAATCCCCTGCCCGCCACCGATGCACATCGTGGCCAATGCATAACGCCCGCCGATGCGCTCGAGTTCATACAGCGCCTTGACGGTGATGATCGCGCCGGTTGCACCGACCGGATGGCCAAGAGAGATGCCGCTGCCGTTCGGGTTCAGTTTGTCGGCCGGAAAGCCGAGGTCCTTCGCGACTGCGCACGCTTGTGCGGCGAACGCTTCGTTCGCCTCGATCACATCGAGATCGGAAACCTTCAGCCCGGCGCGCTCGAGCGCTTTTTTGGTCGACGGCACCGGACCGATGCCCATGTACTTCGGATCCACGCCCGCGTGGCCATAGCTGACCAGTCTTGCCATCGGCTTCAATCCGCGCTTCTCGGCGACGCTGCGTTCCATCAGCACCACGGCGGCCGCGCCGTCGTTGATGCCCGAGGCATTGCCTGCAGTAACCGTTCCATTCTCCTTGGCGAACACCGGCTTCAGTTTCGCCATGTCTTCGAGGCTCACGCCGTCACGAAAATGTTCGTCAGTGTCGAACATGACTGCGCCTTTCCTGCCCTTCACCTCGACCGGCGTGATCTGGCTCCTGAAGCGGCCCTCCTTCGTTGCATTTGCTGCGCGGCGATGACTCTCAATCGCGAGCTGGTCCTGCTCCTCGCGTGTGATGCCCCACCTGGTCGCGACGTTCTCGGCCGTCACGCCCATGTGGATCACGTCGAACGGGTCATGCAGCGCGCCTACCATCATGTCAATCGTCTTGAAGTCGCCCATGCGCTGACCCCAGCGGCCGGACGGAAGAATGTACGGGCCGCGCGACATATTTTCTGCGCCGCCGCCGATCGCGATGTCTGTGTCGCCGAGCATGATCGATTGCGCGGCGGAGATGATCGCCTGCAGCCCGCTGCCGCACAGGCGATTCAGCGTCAGGCAGGGTGCACTTTGACCAACGCCGCCATCGAGCGCGGCAACGCGCGCGAGGTACATGTCCTTCGGTTCCGTATTGATGACGTGGCCGAAGACAACGTGCCCTACTTCCTCACCGTTGACGCGAGCACGTTTCAGCGCCTCGGCAACGACGATGGCACCAAGCTGCGTCGGTGGCACGTCCTTTAGGCCCCCGCCGAAAGTTCCGATCGCGGTACGCACACCGCTGACGATTACAACCTCTTTCATGATGACCTCACCCGTCTCATTTACTCATTAAAACCGGGCCGAAAAACCCACTGTGGCAAGACCTTGCGTGAACGTATCGCCGCTCAACGTCACCACGCAGCCGCCGGAGCAGAACAGCCCGCTGGAGCTGTTCAGCAGCGTGACGAACGCGCGCAGCTCGGCGCGTACCGCAAGCGCGCTGCCCAGTGGCCACAGGTAACCGAAGCCGGCATTCAGCGATGCTCTCGTTTCGCTTCTCAGCCCGTTCAAACTGGGCGAGAAGAACGTCGCACCCAGCCCGCCGACCGCATAGGGGCCACGGTCTACCGGGCCTTCGAAGAAATAGGTGCCGCCCAGATGCAGATACCGCACATCGATATCGAACGGCGCAACACCGCCGCGCGGGTCAAGCGTCGTGTTCTGCTGGTGATACAGCAGTTGCACGTCGCGCGACGCATCGAGCCCCATCTCGAGTGCGATGCCGAACGCAGCACCCGAATCGACACTTGCGCGCTGGTTCACGGTCGAATTCTCGATGCCTTCGCTGACCGCATAGCCGGCGTAAAGCGTGGCGCCGGTTTGAGCGCCGGCGGGAGTGGCGACGAGTGCACTCAAGCCCAGCAATGCCTCAGCGATCTTCTTCATGCGATGTGCCCGTGCAGATCGTGTTGCTCGGCCGATGTGATGCTTACATCGATGAACTGTCCTGCTTCCAGTTTGCGGCGATTCATCTCTATAAAGACAACGCCGTCGATTTCGGGTGCATCGGCCGTCGTGCGTCCGATCGCCCCGGACGGGGCGACCTCGTCGATTAATACACGCTGCACGGTGCCGACCTTGCGTTGCAGGCGCTGTGCCGAGACCTGTTGCTGCAGCAGCATCAGGCGGGCGCGCCGCTCTTCGCGCACTTCGTCGGGCACCAGCCCGGGTAAAGCATTTGCCGCGGCGCCGTCGACCGGCGAATACGCAAAACAGCCGACCCGATCGAGCTGAGCTTCACGCAAAAAATCCAGCAGATACTCGAACTCAGCCTCGGTCTCACCCGGAAACCCGGCAATAAACGTTGAACGAATCGTGATGTCAGGGCAGATCTCACGCCATGCGCGAATCCGCTCGATGTTCCTCTCGCCCGAGGCCGGCCGCTTCATCGTTTTCAACACGCGCGGGTGTGCGTGTTGAAACGGCACATCCAGATACGGCAGCACATGACCTTCGGCCATCAGCGGCACGATGCCGTCGACATGCGGATACGGGTAAACGTAATGCAGCCGCACCCAGGCATCGTTGACTCGCGCCAGCTGGCCAAGCTCCATGACCAGCTCATTCATGCGCGTGCGTACCGCGCGGCCCCCAACGAAGCCCACCTTGTACTTGACGTCGACCCCATAGGCGCTGGTGTCCTGCGAAATCACCAGCAGCTCGCGCACGCCCTGCTTCAGCAGATTCTCTGCTTCGCGCATCACGTCGCCGATCGGCCGCGACACCAGATCGCCGCGCATCGAAGGAATGATGCAGAAGCTGCAGCGGTGATTGCAGCCTTCGGAAATTTTCAGGTACGCATAGTGACGCGGCGTCAGCTTGATACCGGCCGGCGGTACGAGGTCGCTGTAAGGATCGTGCGGCCTCGGCAGATGTCGATGCACGTGGTCGAGCACTTCGCCCGCGGCATGCGGGCCGGTGACGGCCAGCACGCTGGGATGAACCTTTGCGATAAGGGTGTCGTCGCCGTCCGTCTTCGCGCCGAGGCAACCAGTAACGATGACCTTGCCGTTTTCCGCCAGCGCCTCACCGATGGCATCGAGCGACTCTTTGACTGCGGCATCGATAAAGCCGCACGTGTTGACAATCACCAGGTCGGCGCCGTCATAGCTCGCGCTGGTCGCATAGCCCTCGGCGCGGCGTTGCGTGATGATCAGCTCGGAGTCGACCAGCGCCTTCGGGCAGCCCAGAGACACAAAGCCCACCGACGGTGCGGCGGGCTTGCTGATCTTCCTGCGCGGAAGGCGCTCCGCGACTGTTACCGTCATGCGACCTACTTCTTGTCGCCCGGGAACCCCGGATAGCCTGTAAACATCGAACGAGCCTGGTTCTGCATGTTCTCCTGCATCTGCACGAACAGGTTTTTCGATTGCTCGATGTAACTGGACATCATCGACTGGATCATCGGCGCCTGCATATTGACGAACTGCGCCCACATCTCGGGGCCGATCTTGTTGGTGTCGTAAAACGCCTTGCTCTGTTCCTGCAGCTTGCCCTGGATGTCGATGAACGCCTGGATGTTCTTCTCGAGGTACGAGCCCATCATTCCCTGCATCGCATTGCCGTAAAGCCGGATGATGTGCGACAGCATCGGCGCGGAGAACATCGGCAGACCGCCCGCCTCTTCCTCCAGGATGATCTGCAGCAGAATCTGGCGCGTCAGGTCGTCGGTCGACTTGGCGTCGATGACCTGAAAATTTTCGTTCTCGAGGACAAGTTGCTTAACGTCTGCCAGCGTGATGTAGGTGCTGGTCTGCGTGTCGTACAGGCGGCGATTCGGGTATTTCTTGATCAGGCGAACGGAGGTTGCCATGTTTGCCCTTTTCATAGCGGATCGGGCATTCTATCGAATATGCCGCAGCGCAGCGGCGCGCTGCTTCGCCTTACATGGAGACCGCTTCGTTCGAAGCGAAATCCAGTTCCACCTTGGCACCGCTCGGATCGTGGCAGAACAGCTGCCACGTGTTCGACCCGCACTGCCGGCGCAAGTCGTACGGAATGTTGCGCGCATCCAGCTTCGCCTTGACGGACTGCAGGTTCGAGGCGGAAAACGCCATATGGTCCAGCACGCCGGCGCGCTGTGCGGGAAGCTCGCGCCCGCCGATGATGTGCAGCACG
>JBGSWY010000562.1:0-1703 GCA_041751715.1 Burkholderiaceae bacterium | reverse complement strand
TCCAAGACCGCGCAGGAAGCGATGCCCCTGCTCGTCGAACGCACAGAGCGGACGGCGGGCAGCGACGAGCTGCGCGTGACTGCCGGGTCCGCGCTCGCGGTGCACCTTGAACGCCGCCGCGAGCAAGGCGCGTATCGCGTTGCGCGCGGTGTGATTGCGCTTAACGAGGCTGCGAATCTGCCCGAGAGCGGCGTACTGGTGCTCGCGACCGTACCGCGACTCGACCTCGAAGCATGGTCGTCCTTGCTGGCCGGAAATGCGGCGGCCGACGCCTCCGCCAACGAGGCGCAGGTCGCGGCAGGCTTGCAGCTGCCGATCGACCTGTTCGCGGTCCGAACGCAGGAGCTGGTGCTCATGGGCCGCAGTTTTCGCAACGTCACGCTGGGCGCTACGCGCACCGCCGATGGCGGCTTCAACGCCAATGTCGTTTCCGACGGTGTCGCCGGGCACGTGGCATGGCGGCCGGAGCAGATTACTGCGCGTCTATCGCGCCTGTCGATTCCTGCTGCCCGTAAGCGCGAAGTGGTCGAAGTATTACGCTCGCCGCCGAAGCAATTGCCGGCGCTCGATATCACGGCCGAACAGTTCGAGCTGGCGGACCTGAAGCTCGGCCGGCTCGAACTGCTGGCGCAAGACGTCGGCGCGTCAAGCGCACCTGCCTGGCGCGTTCAACGCTTAGACATTGCCAACGCGGACATGAAGCTGACTGCCAGCGGCGAATGGGCACCCGCCTCGATCACCGGCTCGAGCACCGGCGCACGCCGCATGACGATGAATTTCAAGCTCGATGCGCGCGATGCGGGTGCGACGCTCGATCGTGTGGGTTTCCCCGGCGCGATGGCGTCCGGCCAGGGCGCGCTCGAGGGCGATCTGGAATGGCTCGGATCGCCGCTCGACATCGACTATCCGACCCTCTCTGGCAAGCTGTCGTTGAACCTCGATAGCGGCCGATTCCTGAAAGTGGAGACCGGCAATGCGGCGCGCCTGTTGAGCCTGCTGTCACTGCAGTCGTTGTCGCGCACGTTGCTGTTCGACGGCGGGCGGCAGTTTGCGGATGGCTTTGCGTATCAGTCGATTCGCGCCGACGCCGTAATCAAGCAGGGTGTTATTTCGACCGACAACTTTCGCATGGCCGGCACCAGCGCGGCGGCATTGATGTCGGGCACGATCGATCTGCGTAACGAGACCCAGCGGCTGCATCTGGTCGTGCTGCCCGAGATCGACGCAAGCACCGCCGCGCTCGCGCTCGGTGTTGCCAACCCAATCCTCGGCCTCGGCGCATTCCTGGCGCAATACGTACTGCGCAACCCGTTGTCAAAGGCGTTTGCGCTCGAATACGACATCAGCGGCACGTGGACCGATCCGGTGATCGCGCAGCGCGGCAAAGGTACGGCAGACTCCGCAACTTCAGCCGAGCAGATCAGATGACAACGACCGTACGCGTTGCCGGTGTGCAGATGGTTTCCACCACCCGCGTGGAAACCAATCTGCAGGCCGCTGCCGCGCTGATCGCGCAAGCGGCCGAAGGCGGTGCGCAGTTGATCGCGCTGCCGGAATATTTCTGCCTGATGGGCCAGCGCGACACCGACAAGGTGGCAGCGCGCGAAGCCGACGGCAATGGGCCGATTCAGGACTTTCTCGCCGCGCAGGCGCGCGTACATCGCGTATGGCTGGTCGGCGGGACGGTGCCTCTGGTCGCGCCG
>JBGSWY010000561.1:0-4109 GCA_041751715.1 Burkholderiaceae bacterium | reverse complement strand
AGCGACAGCGTGCCAAGCGCCAGCCCGCCCCAGGCGCCGGGGGTGAGCCACGCCAGTGCACGCTCCGGACCGAACTGCACCGCGCTGGCCAGCGTCTTGGACAGCAACGCTGCCACCAGCAACGCCAGCAGCAGCAGCACGCGCGGCGCGTGCGGCTGCATTGCGGAAGCGAACGCCAGTCCCACCGCGAGGATGGCCGCGGCCACCACAAAGGCTTCTGCAAGTACAAACTCGGCCACGCCGAAGATGCCTGCGTCGGTCCTCGGCAGTGAGCCGCCGAACGCGGAGAAAAACTGGTCGAGCTCTGCGCGAACATCGCCGTTTCCGAACAGCATTGACTCCGGATAGATCTGCGCTGCCGGCCAGAGCGCGACGATCAGCAGCAGCACAGAGGCCTCGCGCTGGAACCAGCGCATGCGCCAATCGGCGAGTCGGCCGCGATCGATCAGATGCGAGGCAACCGGCGCGGTGATCAGAGCTCCCAACAGCGTTCCGATCGAATTTGCCAGCAAGTCCAGGTTGGATGAAATGCGGGTGGGAAGAAAGCTTTGCACCGCCTCGATACCGAGGGCGAGTGTCAGTCCGGCCAGCGCTGTGATCAGAACCGCCTGTAGTCCGCGCACCCTTGGATGCAGCGCGAGAACCAGCAGTGCGCCGAACGGCAGATAAACGAGCACGTTGACGACGAGATCGAAAGTCGTTACGTACGCTGGAACCGGCGCTGCCAGATAGGCCAATGGGTTCAGTCCCAGATCGCGCCAGCCAGTCCACGGCGCCAATCCCGAATAGACCAGCAACAGCGCGTAGACCGCACATGCGGTGCGTGCCAGCGATGAATGCCGCGAATGCCACGGCTTGCCGGTAAGAGTCGAGGTGCTCATCGAAGTCATTGTCGGCCGATTGTCGTCTGTACTTCGGCGCACTGACAATCGCGTCTCTACCGATGCTAAATTCGATCGACCCTTGGTACCTGGAGACGACCGCTTGAAGGCAACGCTCGCACCGAATCAAGCCGGTTCGACGCCGCTTGCAGTGCATGACATCGAGCAGGCGTTGATTCGCGCGTGGTCCGGTGGCTGCCTCGTGGAAGCGGTTGCCATCACCGGTTCGACCAACGACGACCTCGTGGCGCGCGCGCGCGCGGCAACCATCGCAATGTGTATTGCGGGCGGCGGATTTCCAGACCGGCGGTCGCGGCCGTCACCAGCGACCGTGGCGCACGGCCCCCGGCGATGCACTGCTGTTTTCGGTGGCGATTCCGGTTGCCGCCGTTCCCGGCTCGTTGGCTGCGGTCACACTGGCGTGCGGTGTCGCACTGGCGGAGTGTCTGGGCGAGTACGGTGTAGCGGTGCAACTCAAATGGCCCAACGATGTGCGCGCCAACGGCCAAAAGCTGGCAGGTATCTTGAGCGAGCTGGTGGTCGATCGCGACGCGAAGTACACACTAGTGGTCGGCGTCGGCATGAATCTGCGCCTCGATGACGCGGCGCGCCGCGTGATCGAACAACCGGCAATCGCGCTCGATCAATTGCTTGCCGCCTCGATCGAGCGGCGGCAGGAGCAGTGGATCGGACGGTTCGGCGGCTCCATCATCGCCACCGGTGCGCAGTTCGTGCGCGATGGCTTCGATCCGTTTTACGCGCGTTTCAATCGGCTGCTCGAGGCGCGCGGCGACATCGTCGATGTGGTCGATGGCAATCGGGGCGTCATCAGCGGCCGGGTGATTGAAGTTGACCGTTTCGGGCGGCTGCTGATCGAGTCGGATGGGGCGATCCATCGAATCAGCGTAGGTGACGTTTTGTTGAGGCAATGAGGGCGCGGCAATGACGCTGCTGATCGACGTCGGCAATTCGGCGATCAAGTGGGCGCAGGCGGCAGCAGAGGGTCAGCTGCACGATCCGCAACGAGCACTGCATCGAGGTGTCGCGGATATCGCTTCGCGACTGGTCGATCGTTGGCGCGGCAAAGTGCTGCCGGGCGCCATGGTAGTGGCATGCAATGTCGCCGGCGATGACGTGGTCGCTGCGGTCGAACAGGCAGCGCGCACTCTGGCACTCGGCGCAGTTCGGTGGGTGCGGGCCCAGCCGCGTTTCGACGGACCGGTTTCGCTCGTCAACGGCTATCGCGATCCGCAGCAACTGGGCGCGGATCGCTGGCACGGCATGCTCGGCGCGTGTTACCTGGCGCCTTCACCAGCGTTGGTCGTCGTGAACGCCGGCACTGCGACGACCGTCGATTGCATAGAGGCGAAAAGCGACTCAAATCCGCGCGATGCGAGATTCGTTGGCGGGTTCATCGTGCCGGGCGTGCGCTTGATGCTTGAATCGCTCGCACGCGAAACGGCCGGCCTGCCCGCCGCCACCGGCGCGGCCTCCAGCTTTCCCGATAACACCGACGCGGCGATCATCACCGGCGTGCTCGACGCGCAAGCCGGACTGGTGCATCAGGTCTGGCGCCGCTTCGGCGCACGACTGAACGCCACACCGTACGTGGTTTTAACCGGTGGAAGTGCGGCAGCCGTATGCGCGCGCCTGTCAATCGAGCCTGCCACAATCGAACATAATCTGGTCTTGCGCGGCCTGGCATTGCGCGCACAGTTCGATTGATTGGCCCATTGTGAAGCTCGCATTCCTGATCTTCCTGCTTCTGAATCTTGCGCTGTTCGCATGGCAGCAGGGCGCATTCGGCCGCTTTGCCGAAAGCGGCCGCGAGCCGGAGCGCGTGGCCCGCCAGATCCAGGCCGAGCGGTTTCGGGTGTTAAGCGAGAAGGAAGTGCAAAAACTGCGTGAGCGAGCCAGTCAGTCCAAAAGCGGCGGCGCCGATTCGACGATCGGGCAGTAAGCGGCACGCAGTAAGTTGCCTATCTAGCCCGTCACGGATGAACAACTCGAATGATCCGGCGCCTACCCGCCAGAGCCCGCCGTTAGCGCCGGTTCCTCAGTTGGGCTGACACCGGAACAATCTCTTCGTCTGGCTAGAGGTCGCTTCGCTGAGACGCGTCGCCCTTGTTTGTGTAAGGATCGAGCGACCATGATTGTCACGTTTGACCTCTTCAGCGCCATGACCAACAGTCGTGCCGGAGGCTCCCAAATGTTTGCCAAGCTAGCACGGAGCCGCGGTTGGGAGTACACGGGGCAGGTGTTGTTCGATCGATGGGACGCGCACAACAAGATGGGGCAACGCACCGCCACTGCTCCTACTACGTTTCACGACCTGTCATTGCGCGCCTTACGACAGACATATGTTGACTTCGGACTTGATATCTCCAAGGCCAACGAGGACACGCTCGCTCTCGAAAACTCGGTTAGCGAGTGGCCCTTGTGGCCCGACATTGCTGATGCGGTTCGCGAAATCGCCAAGCGCACCCGAGTCGGACTGCTTTCCAACGTTGACGATCGGCTGGCTCGAAGGACCCAAGCTTTTCGCCTCATAGAACCCGAGCTGGCGCTGACATCGCAGCGGCTCGGAGCATTCAAGCCCAACCCAGAAATCTACCAAGCCGCAGTCGCGGCGGTTGCCCCTGAGAAGCTAGTGCACATAGCGGCATCAGCTCGCGACGTCCGCGGCGCGCTCGAAGCTGGCATCGCCACCGTGCGACTCACGCGACCAGGCCACAATCCCGACGCAGAAGGCCCGAAGCCTCGCCTAGAAGTCGAAGACGCTGCGGATCTGCCGGGAGTACTCGCGGGGTTTGTGACTGATCCGTTCGGCGGCAGCGAAAACCTGCTATGGCGCGTACGACGCGAGTAAAGGAGTTGGTGACCCACCCTACACGCACCAGAGTTAATACAACAAGAAGCGAGCGACCGTCAGGGCGGTCGTCCAAGGGCCCGCGTTGGACGATTGCGTTGAACTACCGCCGCATTCGGCCAAGAACCGACATTGCAGTCCGCGATTCAATTGACGTCGGAGCGGTATATTTTGGAGATCAAGTCCGAGCGTTGGAGCAGTCCAGCCCCGAGGCGCCCTGATGAACCGCGTTACGTTCGCACTCGCGCGGTTAGCCGGAAGCGCCGGACGGCGCGGCCGCGCCCCGCCACTTCTTCACCAGAGTCACCACCGCGACCCCGATCAGACCAGCCAGTATCCCCACGAGGCCGTCGAACAGC
>JBGSWY010000560.1:0-6993 GCA_041751715.1 Burkholderiaceae bacterium | reverse complement strand
TGCCGGACTCGCGCGCCAGCCGCTGCAGGCGCCGCGCAACAGTGGTGTGCTCGACGCCCAGCCTGCGCGCCGCCGCGGTATGGCTGCGCGTGCGCGCTGCTTCGAGAAAAAAGCGCAGGTCCGACCAGTCCGGGATCACCGGCGCCGTGCGCGATCGTGGGGAGCGGGGCATTGTGCATTTTTGCACAGGCAGGTTGCAGCGTTGCGCCTTCCGGCCCGCACACCGGCGGTGTACGGTGCAGGCAGCGCTGCCAACGAGCGGCGATACTCAGGGAGACAGCATGAATCGCAGTTCAGCACGCGGCCCGCGCCGAGGCCGCACTACCGCCATTTGCATTGCGCTATCCGCGTCCGTGCTCGCAGCGTGCGGAAGCAGCGACGATTCCTCGGGCCCACCGCCGACCCAGCCGCCTGGCCCCACCAATGTGCGACCGGCGTTTCTCGGCGCGGTAACGACTGCAACGTATGACGGTACGAGCGACGATCTGCTCACGGCTGGGTTGGGCTGGGATGGATTGCAAAGCGCAACCGCACCCGTGGTGTCCGCAACCCCGACGGCAAGCGAGCTGCGTCGGCGTGCGATCTACAACAACTATCGTGCGCTGGTGGATATCACCACGGCCGGCGGCTACGGCGTGCTCTTTGGCCCGAACGTTCCGGTCGAGGGTGGCGCACCGAATGCGACCCCGGGTGCGGGCAAGATTGCCGGCACCGAGTATCTGGCCTATAGCGTCGATGCGAGCGGCAAGGCCGCAGCGACGTTAATGGTGCAGATTCCATCGACGTTCAATCAAAGCTCCGCATGTATCGTGACTGCGCCATCGTCGGGCTCGCGCGGCATCTACGGTGCGATCTCTGCCGCAGGCGAGTGGGGATTGAAGCGCGGCTGCGCGGTGGCGTACACCGACAAGGGCAGCGGCAACGGCGCCCACGAACTCGATACCAACACCATCACGTTGATCGACGGGCTGACGGCCAATGCGGCCACTGCCGGCAATGCAAGCCACTTTACCGCCGCGCTGACCGACGCGCAGCGAACCGCCTTCACCGCTGCCAATCCGTTCCGTTACGCGTTCAAGCACGCGCATTCGCAGGTCAACCCCGAAAAAGACTGGGGCCTGTTCACGCGGCAAGCCGTCGAATTTGCGCTGTGGGCGATGAACGAGCAGTTTGCTCCGGCGGTGCCCGGAACGAGCGACAAGCTGCGCCAGTACATCCCTTCCAACACTCTGGTGATCTCTGCGTCCGTGTCCAATGGCGGCGGCGCTTCGATCGCCGCGGCGGAGTCAGACACCACCGGCCTGATCGATGCGGTGGTTGTCAGTGAGCCGCAGATCAATCTGGCCTTGCCACCCGCGTTGAATGTGACACGCGGCGGCGTCTTTTATCCGGCAGAGGCGATCGGACGTCCGCTGTACGACTACACATCGCTGGCCAATATGCTGCAGCCGTGTGCGGCGTATGCGCCGACGGTGGCGGCGTCGCCATTTTTGGCGACTGTTGCAATGGCCAGTGCGCAACTTCGCTGCGGCGCGCTGGCCGCGAGCGGCGATGTAATCGGCGCCGACTTCGTGTCGCAGGCGAATGATGCGCTGGCCCGCCTGCGCGCCGCCGGCTGGGAAGTCGAGTCCGACTTGCTGCATGCATCGCACTTCGGCTTTCAGGCGACATCGGGAGTCACGATGCTGTACGCGAACGCGTACGCGCGCGCCAGTGTGGTCGACAACCTGTGCGGGTTCAGCTACGCGACCACCAATGCTGGAGGCATGCCGGCTGCCGCGGCGCTTTCGCCGATGCTTACGGTGTTCGGCAACGGCAACGGCGTTCCACCGACCAACGGCATTAACCTCATCTACAACGACGCTACCGGCGGACCGCTCAACCATATAGCTGCGGACGGCAACTTTGCGTTCCTCGGCGCGCAGTGTCTGCGCAACCTGTGGACCACGTCGAATGCCAACGCCGTTGCCGTCAAAGCCGGGGTCGATCAGGTGCGGCTGACCGGCAACCTGCGCGCGAAGCCGACCATCATCGTGCATGGCCGGGCCGATGCGCTGGTGCCGGTGAACCACACGTCACGCCCGTACTTCGGCATGAACAAGATCGTCGAGGGGGCAGCGAGCCGGTTGTCGTACATCGAGGTGTTAAACGGTCAGCATTTCGAGGCGTTCCTGCCGTTCGCCGGCTTCAATGAGCGCTGGATTCCGCTGCACTACTACAACAACCAGGCGCTCGATCTGATGTGGAACCATCTGCGCACGGGCGCACCATTACCCGGCTCGCAGGTCGTACGCGCAGTGCCGCGGGGGCCCGGTGCGCCGGCGATCAGCGTCGCTGTCAATTTGCCGCCGATCGTGACCGCTCCGGCTGCCGCCGATGTGATCAACTTCAACGCCGCCAGCAGTACGGTGCAGATTCCGAACTGACCGACGGGCCAAGCCAGCCGCCGTACCGCACCGCGGACGGCGGTTTTTTTGCGCCAGTCGACTGCGGCGCGCCGTGAACAGGCGCGGGGAAACCGGCGGTTGCTTTAGCATTCGCGCCCTCACTTGCCGAACAGCGGGCTTTCGATCTGTGGACCCGCTCCCATCTTCCCCACATGGCCGATCAACCCTCCACCAGCGAACCGTCGCTAGCGCGACTGGCCATCGACCGCACTGCGGCCGCGCCGCGCCGCCGCCGGCCGCTGTGGAAGCGCTGGTGGTTATGGGCAATCGCAATCGTCGTCATTGCCGCGGTTGCCTTGTTCATCGGCCGCCGCAATGCACCGCAATCGGTTGAAATCGCCACCGTCGCCGCCGCGTACCCGTCCGCCTCCGTGTCGGTGCTGAATGCAACAGGGCGCGTGGTCGCCGCGCGCCGCGCGTCGGTATCTTCAAAAGGCACCGGCAGGCTCGAGTGGCTCGGGGTGCAGGAAGGCCAGCGAGTCAAGGAAGGCGACATCATTGCGCGGCTCGAGAATCGCGATGTGGCCGCCGAGCGCGAGCAGGCTGCGGCGCAGGTGCAGGTGGCGCGCGCCAACCTGGCGCAGGGCCAGGCCGACCTGGAGGATGCGGCATCGGCGTACAAGCGCTCGCAGGACCTGGCGCGCCAGAATTTCATCGCCGGCTCGGCGCTCGATACCGCCGAGGCCCGCTACAACAAATCCCGCGCTGCGATCGACACGTTGAAGGCGCAGATTGCGGTCGCACAGGCCAACTATCGGTCGTCCGATGTGGCCTTTGATCAGACGCTGATCCGCGCGCCGTTCACCGGCATGGTGCTGACCAAGAGCGCGAATGTGGGTGACATCGTGACGCCGTTTTCTGCGGCGGCGGGGACCACCGGCGCGGTGGTGACGATGGCCGACATGGAAACGCTCGAAGTCGAGGCCGATGTTTCCGAATCGTCGATTGCGAAGATCACTATCGGCCAGCCCGCCGAGGTTCAGCTCGATGCATTTCCCGATCTGCGCTTGCTGGGCGAGGTCAGCCGCGTGGTGCCGACGGTGGATCGCAGCAAGGCGACCTTGCTGGTCAAGGTGAAGTTCGTCGAGCGCGATCCGCGCGTGCTGCCGGACATGAGCGCAAAGATCGCATTCCTGTCGCGCCCGCTGAAGCCGGACGAACGCACTCCCGTGGCCGCGTTGCGCGCCGATGCGATTGTCAAGCGCGACGGCAAAGAAGTTGTCTTCGTCGTCACCAAGGACGAGAAAGCCGGGGACGATCGGGTCACGCTCACCCCGGTGAAAGTGGGCGCAAAGATCGGCGATCTGGTGCGCGTGGATCTCGCTCCGGGGACGCGGGTCGTGATGGCGCCCGGCGAGCGTCTGGCCGACGGCGGCCGGGTCGCTGCCGCTAAGAAGTGACGATGGATGCGCACTCGAACGCTCCGGGCGAGCGTCGTGCGCTGGTAGCGATCGAGCATCTGTCGAAGGGATACACGCGCGGCGGCCAACACGTGCCGGTGCTGACCGACATCAATCTGACGATTCGCGATGGCGACTTTGTCGCCTTGATGGGACCGTCCGGATCGGGCAAGAGCACGCTGCTGAATCTGGTGGCGGGCATCGACAAGCCGGATGCAGGCCACCTGCAGATCGCCGGCGAAGACATCACGCAATTCAGCGACAGCGAACTCGCCGACTGGCGCGCGCGCACCGTCGGGTTCGTGTTCCAGTTCTATAACCTGATGCCGGTGCTGACCGCGTTCGAGAACGTCGAACTGCCGCTGCAGTTGACATCGCTGTCGCGCGCCGGGCGGCGCGACCGGGTCGAGCTGCTGATGGAAATGGTGGGGCTGTCCGACCGGGTCAAACACTATCCGAACGAACTGTCCGGCGGGCAGCAGCAAAGAGTCGCGATAGCGCGTGCGCTGGTGACCGACCCGCTGCTGATCATTGCCGATGAGCCGACCGGCGATCTGGATCGGCAATCGGCGGCCGACATTCTGAAGCTGCTCGATCGATTGAACCTAGAGCTCGGCAAGACGATCGTGATGGTGACGCACGATCCGCGTGCGGCGGAAGCGGCGCATCATCTGATCTACCTGGACAAGGGGCAGTTGACGGATACCGCACCAGCGCACTGATGTTTTTCCTGAACTTCATTTTCCGCAACGTGTTTCGCGCCAAGCTGCGTACGACGTTGACGATCGTCGGGCTGGTGATCGCAACGCTGGCGTTCGGTTTGCTGCAAACGGTCGTGCGTGCGTGGTACGCGGGCTCGGATGCCGCATCGGCGACGCGGCTGATCACGCGCAACGCGATCTCGCTGACGTTCGCGATGCCGGTGTACTACCGCGAAAAGATCCGCGCGGTACCCGGCGTCACCGCGGTAGCCGTGTCCAACTGGTTCGGCGGCACCTACAAGGACCCGAAGAATTTCTTTGCGCAGTTCGCGGTCGATGCGCCGACGTACTTTTCGATGTATCCGGAATTCGTCTTCGAGCCGGACCAGTACCAGGCTTTTTTGCGCGATCGCCGCGGCGCCGCCATCGGCAGCCAGCTCGCCGAGCTTTATGGCTTCAAGATCGGCGACACGATTCCGCTGAAGAGCGGCATCTACCCCGGCAACTGGGAATTCACGGTGCGCGCGATCTATGAAGCGAAGGACGAGAAGACGATCACACGCCAGATGTATTTTCATTTCGACTATCTGAACGAGCGGCTGAAGACGCAATCGCGCGGCCGCGCGGATGTCGCCGGGGTGTTCATCGTCGGGATCGATGAAGGGCCTTCGGCGCCCGATGTTTCGCGCGCAATCGACGCCGAGTTCAAGAACTCGCTGGCCGAGACGCTGACTGAGACCGAAGAGGCTTTCAGCCTGAGTTTCGTCGCGATGGTCGAGACGATCGTCACCGCGATCGAGGGCGTGAGCTATGTTGTGATCCTGATCATCATGGCGGTGGCCGCCAATACGATGGCGATGACGGCGCGCGAGCGCTTATCCGAATACGCGACGCTAAAGGCGCTCGGCTTCAAGCCCGGCACGGTCGCCGGCATGATCATGGGCGAAGCGTTCCTGCTGGCGGCTGTCGGCGCCGGGATCGGCATGCTGCTGACGCCGATCGTCGTGCAGGCGTTCCACGCGGTCACGATCAGCGTGTTCGCCAAGATGCCGCTGGTGGCACAGACGTTCTACCTGCAGGCGGCGTGCGCGGTCGTGGTCGGCCTGGTGGCCGGCATCGTGCCGGCGGTTCGCGCATCGCGCGTGAAGATAGTCGACGGCCTGCGGCATATTGGCTGACAGCCGGTGCAAAACTACTGCGCGCCCGGATTTTGCGCCTGCGGTGCTCAATGTATCTCCGCACACCTGCGCCCCTTGCCGCAAGCTCTGGGCTGCTCGCTACGCTTTTCATCCGGCTGTTGACGAGTCATGCGTATCCCGTTCAGCTACATGCGCCGCAATCTGTGGGTGCGCAAGTTGACCACCGCTCTGACGGCCGGCGGCATGGCGCTGGTCGTCTTTGTGTTCGCCGCGGTGCTGATGCTCGACGCCGGATTGAAAGCGACGCTGGTGGCCACCGGCTCACCCGACAACGTGGTTCTGATCCGCCAGGGAAGCACCAGCGAAGTGCAAAGCGGAGTGTTTCGCGATCAGGCGGCGCTGATTGAAACGTCGCCCGAAGTCGCGCGCGGAGTCGAAGGCCAGCCGCTGGTCTCGAAAGAAATCGTCGTGCTCAACTCGCTGCCGAAGATCACCGATCCGAGCAAGCGCAGCAATGTCGTGGTACGGGGACTGCCGGAAATGGGCAGAACATTGAGGCCGCAGGTGCGGATCGCGCAAGGGCGGGTGTTTCGACCCGGATCGTCGGAGATCGTGGTCGGCAGCTCGGTAGCGAGCGGCTTTGCCGGCGTCGAGCTCGGCCAGCAGCTGTCGTTCGCGGGCCGGCAATGGACAGTGGTCGGCGTACTCGACGGCGGCAAGACCGCGTTCGATTCGGAAATTTGGGGCGATGTGGGGCAGATGATGCAGGCGTTTCGCCGAATTACGTATTCGTCGGTGCTTGCGCGGCTCGCATCTCCCGCATCGTTGGCGGCGTTGAAAGCGCGGCTCGATAACGATCCGCGCTTGAAGATCGACGTCAAGCGCGAAGCGCAGTTTTATGCGGATCAATCGGCCAGCCTCTCGAACTTCATCACCATCCTCGGCATGGCGCTGTCGGTGATCTTCTCGCTCGGCGCGATGATCGGAGCGGCGATCACGATGTATGCGGCGGTCGCCACGCGCACGTCCGAGATCGGCACCCTGCGCGCGCTCGGATTCCAGCGCGGCTCGATCCTGGTGGCGTTTCTGCTCGAAGCACTGCTGCTGGCGCTGGTTGGCGGCGTGTTCGGATTGATCGCCGCCAGCTTTTTGACCGCGATCACGGTCTCGACCACCAACTTTCAGTCGTTCTCCGAGCTTGCGTTCTCGTTCACATTGACACCGCGCATCGTTGTCTCCGCCCTTGTGTTTTCGCTGGTGATGGGATTCGTCGGCGGCTTCCTGCCGGCGATCAAGGCCAGCCGCA
>JBGSWY010000559.1:0-11989 GCA_041751715.1 Burkholderiaceae bacterium | reverse complement strand
GCTGACGCGCGTGCGCATCGCCGAGCAGGCGCAGAAGTACCCGCTGCAGTTATCTGGCGGGCAGCAGCAACGCGTTGCTATCGCGCGCGCGCTTTGCCTGACGCCCAAGATCATGCTGTTCGACGAGCCCACGTCGGCGCTTGACCCGGAGATGATCAAGGAGGTGCTCGACGTGATCATCGAGCTGGCCGATCAGGGGATGACGATGATCTGCGTCTCGCATGAAATGGGCTTTGCCAAGTCGGTCGCCGACCGCGTCATCTTCATGGACTTCGGCCAGATCGTCGAACAGAACTCGCCGGAAGAGTTCTTCAGTCACCCGAAGAACGAGCGGACGCGGGATTTCCTGTCGAAGATCCTCAGTCACTAGAGCGCAGGTGTACCCGGCAAGTTCGCCTCATTGCGGGCGATGCAACGGAATTGGACTTCGGCGGGAGCATCGGTTGATGAAGGCGGCTTCTGCTCAGCGCCGGCCGCGGGAACCATCAACCTGTTCTTTGCGGCGCAGTGCCTGTACGCATCCTGATACAACCTCGCATTGAGCGCGCTGCTCGAATAATCTGAGAATCTTCCGAGGGCGCCCACCCGGTAGGTGTCCGGCCCGATTTGCACTATTCCATTGGTGCTGGTTGCGCAGCCCGCGCTGAGGACGAGAAAAATCGCTGTGGTGACAGTCATGAGCTTCTGCATCGGGAGCCTTGTGCGCGGGCGAGGGCCGCGTTGCAGTCAACTTAGCGGCGCTGGGTGCTTTGGCTCGGTTGATTAGCGGCCGCGGCCCGGCCCTATTGCCCGGATCGAGCGCAGCACAGCGCGGCTTACAGCATTCCTTCCGTCTCGATGAACTTGACGATCGTGTCCACGCCCTGCCCGGTCTTCAGGTTCGAGAACACGAATGGGCGTTCGTTGCGCATCTTCTTCGCATCGCGTCCATCACTTCGAGCGACGCGCCGACCATCGGAGCGAGGTCGATCTTGTTGATGATGCCAAAGCTACGCGCACCTGAATCAAGCACGCGCTTGCGCTGGTACGCGCTACTTGATTGCACCCGACATGAACAGTGCAGCGGGTACTTCAAGCAAGCGGCGCACGCGCTGAATGAACTCGGCTGCGTCCTGACCGTCGACGACTCGATGATCAAACGACGACGACAGGTTCATCAGCTTGCGCGCGACGACCGCGCCGTCGACAAAGTGCGGCCGCTCCACGATCCGGTTGATGCCGACAATCGCCACTTCGGGATGGTTGATGATCGGCGTCGACACGATGCCGCCGAGCGGGCCGAGGCTCGAAATGGTAATCGTGGATCCGGAGAGTTCTTCGCGCGCCGCTTTGCCGTCACGCGCGGCAGCGGCCAGACGCGACACTTCCGCAGCACTTTGCCAGAGGTCGCGCGCCTCGGCGTGCTTGACGACCGGCACGACGAGTCCGGACTTGGTCTGCGTTGCGATGCCCAGATGCACAGCGCGATAGCGGGTGATGATGCCGGCGTCGTCGTCAAAGTGCGCGTTGATCTGCGGATAGTCGGCGACGGCGCGTACCACGGCGCGCATGATGAACGGCAGCAGCGTGAGCTTCGGTTGATCTTCGCGCCGGGTTTCGTTCAGAAACGCGCGTAATTTTTCCAAGTCGGTGACGTCGACTTCCTCGACGTAAGCGAAGTGCGGAATGCGGCGCTTCGACTCCTGCATCTTTTGCGCGATCTTGCGGCGTAGTCCGATGACCGGGATCTGTTCAGTGTCGTCGCGCTCGACCGAAGCGGATGGCGTGCGGGCAGCGGGAGCCGGACGCTGAGCCGCTGCGTACGCCTCAAGGTCGCCATGCTCGATGCGGCTCGCCGGTCCGCTGCCTGAAACATCGCGCAGTTCGATGCCGAGCTCGCGTGCATGACGGCGCACGGACGGCGATGCGAGCGGTTTTTGATCACCGGCTTGACCCGATAACAGCTCGGCCGTGGCGCGCGCCGGAGCTGCCCCGTTACCGGACGTTGCGACCGCTGCGGGCGGATCAGCGGACGGCAATGCGGCAGGTTTCACGTCTGCGGCCCGGTCGCCGCCGCCATCGACATCGAGTCGCATCAACTCGGCACCAACGGCCACCACATCGCCTGCCTTGGCACCCAGCCCAATCACTTTGCCCTTCACCGGCGACGGGATTTCGACCGCCGCTTTATCGGTCATCACATCGGCGAGCGCCTGATCCTCCTGTACCTCGTCGCCCACCTTGACATGCCATGTGACGACCTCGACTTCGGCGATGCCCTCGCCGATATCCGGCATCTTGATGACGTGGATGTTCATGCGCTCATGGTCCGCTTCAGCGCTTCGCCGACGCGCGCGGGCCCGGGGAAGTAGTCCCACTCGAGGGCGTGCGGATACGGCGTATCCCATCCGGTCACGCGCTCGATCGGCGCTTCCAGATGGTAGAAGCAGTGCTCCTGTACCAGTGACATTAACTCGGCGCCGAAGCCGCTGGTGCGGGTGGCTTCGTGCACGATCACGCAGCGCCCGGTCTTCTTCACCGACTCGACGATCGTGTCGAGGTCGAGTGGCCATAAGGTGAGCAGATCGATGATCTCGGCGTCGATGCCTGCTTCGTTTGCGGCCGCCTCGGCGACGAAAACCATCGTCCCGTACGCCAGCACCGTGAGATCGGCGCCGGCGCGGAATATCTTCGCCTTGCTCAGCGGCACCTTGTAGTAGCCGTCGGCCACTTCGCCGAGCGGATGCTTGGACCACGGCACGATGGGCTTGTCGTGGTGACCGTCAAACGGGCCGTTGTAAAGTCGCTTCGGCTCGAGGAACACCACGGGATCGTCGTCCTCGATCGCCGAAATCAACAAGCCTTTTGCGTCCTGCGGATTGGACGGCACCACGGTTTTCAAACCGGAGACATGCGTAAACAATGCTTCCGGACTCTGGCTATGCGTTTGCCCGCCGTAGATGCCGCCGCCGGTAGGCATGCGCACGACGATCGGCGCCGAGAAGTCGCCGGCGGAGCGATAGCGCAGGCGTGCCGCTTCGGATACGAGCTGGTCGTAGCCCGGATAAAAATATTCGGCGAACTGGATCTCCGCCACCGGACGCAGGCCGTACGCGCCCATGCCGACTGCGATGCCGATGATGCCGCCTTCCGAGATCGGCGTATCGAAAACACGCGACGTGCCGTACTTGGCCTGCAGGCCTTCGGTGCAGCGAAATACGCCGCCGAAGTAGCCGACGTCTTCGCCGAACACGACCACGTTGTCATCGCGCTCGAGCATCACGTCCATCGCCGAGCGAATCGCCTGCACCATCGTCATCGTTGCCATGAATCAGACTCCGAGCTGCTGGCGCTGCCGGCGCAGATGGTCCGGCATTTCCTTGTACACATCTTCGAACATCGTGGCTGCGCTCGGCAGCGGGCCGGTGGACAACGTGCCGAAGCTCTCGGCGGTTTTCTGCGCCGCCTTCACTTCTTCTTCCACCGCCGATTGCGTTTGCGCGTGCTCGTCATCCGACCATGCGCCGATGCGAATCAGATGCTGCTTCAGCCGCTGGACCGGATCGCCGAGCGGGAACGATTTCCAGTCCTCGGCCGGGCGGTACTTCGACGGATCGTCCGATGTCGAATGCGCAGCGGCGCGATAAGTGATCCACTCGATCAGCGTCGGGCCGAGATTCGAGCGGGCGCGCTCAATCGCCCACAGTGACGCGGCATACACCGCCAGAAAATCGTTGCCATCGACGCGCAACGCAGGTACCCCGTAGCCGACGCCGCGCGCGGCAAACGTCGTCTCCGCGCCGCCCGCGATGCTCTGGAACGAAGAGATTGCCCACTGGTTATTGACCACGTTGAGAATCACTGGCGCGCGGTACACGGCAGCGAACGTCAGCGCGTAATGGAAGTCACCTTCGGCGGTTGATCCATCACCGATCCACGCCGATGCAATGCTGGTGTTGCCCTTGATCGCGGAGGCCATGGCCCAGCCCACGGCCTGAATGAACTGCGTGCCCAGGTTGCCGGAGATCGAAAAGAACCCCAGCTTGCGCACCGAGTACATGACCGGCAACTGGCGGCCCTTCAGCGGATCTTTCGAGTTGGAAAGAATCTGGCACATCATGTCGACCAGCGGCATGCCGCGCACGATCAGGTAGCCCTGCTGCCGGTAGCTCGGGAACAGCATGTCGTCCGGGCCGAGCGCAAGCCCTTGCGCGACGGCGATCGCTTCCTCGCCGAGGCATTGCATATAGAAAGACGCCTTTTTCTGCCGCTGCGCCAGTTGCAGCCGTGCGTCGAACGCGCGCGTCTTCATCATTGCGCGCAGGCCGCTGCGCAGCAGCTCGACGTCGACCTGCGGCGCCCAGGGCCCGACGGCGTTGCCGGCGTCGTCCAGCACGCGCACCAGGCTGTATGCGTAGCCGTGCATCTGCTCCGCTGATGCGTGAACCGGAGGGCGGTCAACGCTGCCGGCAGCTGCGAGCTTCAGGTACGAGAAATCGGGTTTGTCTCCGGGGCGTGCCGGTGGCTCCGGCACCTGCAGGGTGAGGCGAGGCGGTTCATTCTTGCCCATTCTTGTCTCCAAAACTTGTGGTTCTGGTCGATGCGGTGCCGGCATCGCGGGTAGCGAATTTCAGCGATTACGTCAGCAAGTGGCAGGCCGGCTGCTCACTGTGCGCAAGTGTGCACCACTTGCCGCCGGGCGGTCGAGCGCTGTTCCGGCGCAGCCTTCACGCCGGGATGCCGCTCGTATAGAAGAAGTCAATGCTGGTTAGTAAAGGACCGCGACGCTCGTCTATCTTTGCGCTCGTACGTCCTCAGCCGCCGCGCGCGTTGATGACGCGTGCGTGCGGTCGATGAGATCGGCGGCCACAAGTTCTGCCGTCATCGCTGCAAGTTTCATTCGCAGCAGTACGGCGCGAGTCGTCCCTGCCTGACCGCGTGCGGTCCAGCGGTCCAGCTCGCACGCCATGAGTTCGACGTGCTTGCAAAGCCGAATGATTCGGGAAGAGGGCATGTCGCGGCAGTGTCGCGTTGTTCTCTTCCGGCGATTGCGCAGAAAAGCAAGGGATTCCGATGCGTGTTCTAGGGTCATGCGTGATGCATTGCCGCGCGCATTACTCCGCCTGCCAGCCGCCGCCGAGCGCCTGAATGAGTGCCACGGCCGTCGTCTGGCGCTCGGCCGTCAGCTGCACCAGCGCGCGTCGTGCGCTCAACGCGATCGCCTGCGCAATGACGACTTCCGTGAAGCCAACCTGCCCGGCGCGATACCGGTTCTCGACCTGGGCGGCCACCTGATCGGCCGCGAGCGATGCCTGCCGTCGCAACGCTTCCTGCTGCTCGAGAATTCGTGTTGCGGTCAACAGGTTTTCCACTTGCTCGAACGCGGATAGAACGGTCTGCCGGTAGCGTGCGACCGCAACTTCATGCGCGGCCTGTGTGCCATCCACGCGCGCGCGGGTGGCGCCGGCGTCGAACAGCACCTGCGCAGCGGAAATCCCGAGTGACCACAGCACGCTCGATGCACTGACGAGCTCGCCGATCCTGGCTGCCCCCAGGCCGAGCGATCCGGTCAGGTTGAAGCTCGGATAAAACGCCGCCTGCGCGATGCCGATCTGCTCGTTCGCGACGGCGACCAGGCGTTCGGCAATCGCGATGTCGGGCCGGCGCTGCAGCAACGTCGATGGAATGCCGAGAGGAACATTGGGCACGGTCACTTTCCACGCGGCAGGCGGTAGCCTGAATCCGCTCGGTGACTGGCCGATGAGCACCGCAATCGCGTTCTCGAACTGCGCGCGCTGGCGCCGCAGGCCCACCGCGTCGGCCTCGGTATTCCCAAGCTGAGTCTGCGCCTGCAGCACGTCGGTCCGGGCGATGACGCCGGCGTCATAGCGGTTCTGTGTGATTTCAAGCGAGCGCCGGTAGCCGGTAATCGTGTCTTCGAGCAGCGCGAGCTGCGCATCGGTCTGGCGCAGCCCAAAGTAGTTCGTCGCGAGCTCGCCCTGCGCCGAAAGACGTGCGGCGGCAAGGTCTGCTTCGCTGGCCTGCGCGCTCGCGGACGCAGCCTCGACGCTGCGCCGCAGCCGGCCCCAGACGTCCGGCTCCCAGCCCGCGCCGATCTGCACTCGGTAGCTGCTGCTTGCCTGCGTATCGCCGGCGAAGTTCGTTCCGGTGCGACTGGCGCCCGCGTCGAGCAAGACAAGCGGAAACAGTTGCGACTGCTGCTCGCGCACCAGCGCGCGCGCCTGCGCATAGGCGGCGGCCGCAGCGGCAACGTTCTGGTTCGACACTTCGACCCGCGATACGAGGTCGTTCAACAACGGATCTTCGAACTGCGACCACCACGGCCCGCGGTCGAGCGTGTCCGCGGGCTCGGCGTCGACCCAGCCTTCGGATGCCTTGTAGTTGGCAGTGGTTGGTGCGCTCGGGCGTTGATACGTCGGGCCGACCGCGCAGCCGCTCGCAACCATGGTTGCGGCGATCAGCGCGGCGACGACTCGAAGGATGCGTGCCGACATAACGACCTTCATGCAGCCTCGGGCGCAGTGCGACTCAAATGTCGCTCAGTACGTCCGCGTCGACGCAGCTTGTCGAGCATCAGGTAGACGACCGGCGTGGTGAGCAGCGTCAGGAACTGGCTCGCGATCAGGCCGCCGATGATCGCTACGCCGAGCGGACGGCGCAGCTCAGCGCCTTCACCGAAACCGATCGCGAGCGGCAGCGCGCCGAGCGCGGCCGCGAGCGTCGTCATCAGGATCGGACGGAACCGCAGCAGGCACGCTTCACGCACCGCTTCATACGGCGACAGGCCGCGCGCGCGCTCGGCCTCAAGTGCAAAGTCGATGATCAGGATCGCGTTCTTCTTGACGATCCCGATCAGCAGGAACAGGCCGATCAGCGCGATGATCGAGAACTCCATTCCAAACAGCAGCAGCGCGAGTACCGCGCCGACTCCCGCCGACGGCAAGGTGGACAGCACCGTGATTGGGTGCACCAGGCTCTCGTACAGGATGCCGAGCACGATGTAGATCACGATGATCGCGGCCAGTATCAGCAGCGGCTGCTCGCCCTGCGACTGCTGGAACGTGCGCGCGGTGCCCTGGAAGCTGCCGCGCACATTGGTCGGCATGCCGATGTCGGCCTCCGCCTGCCGCACCGCCTGTTCGGCGTCGCCCAGCGTGCTGCCCGGCGCGAGATTGAACGACACGGTAGTCGCGAGCTCGCCGTCCTGGTGACTGATCGAGGTCGCAGCCGAACTCTCGGCGAAGCTCGCGAACGCCGACAGGGGCACCATGCGCGTTGCCGTGTTGCTCAGTGCCTGGCCGGTCGAAGGATCGCGCAAGGCAGGGTTCGAAACGCTGGCAGGCGCGCTCGCCGCCGACGCGTTCGACTGCGCGGTGGCGGTGCTGCGCGGTGCAGGCGATGCGTTCGTTGATCCGCTGCCGGCACTGGCCGCGCCGGCGCCGCTGACATTGCGCACCGGCACGTAGACATCCTTCAGCGACTGCGGGCTCTGCGCGTAGCGCGGCGCGACCTGCATGATCACGCGATACTGGTTGATCTCGTCGTAGATCGTCGCGACCTGGCGCTGCCCGAAGCTGTTGTACAGCGCGTTGTCGACATCGCGTGCGCTGACGCCGAGGCGCGCGGCACTGTCGCGATTGATCGTGACGAAGGTCTCCGCGCCGTTTTCCTGCTGGTCGGTGTCAACATCCATCAATGCAGGCTGCTGGCGCATCGCATCGGCCAGGCGCGTGGCCCACAGGCGCAGGTCGTCAAGATCGTCGCTCTTCAGCGTGTACTGGTAGGTCGAGCGCGATGACCGCCCGCCGCCGCGCAAGTCCTGCACGGGGTTCAGAAACAGGCTGACTCCCGTCACCTGCGCGAGTTGCGGCCGCAGCCGTGCAATCACGGCCTGACCCCCCTCCTTGCGCTCGCTGCGCGGCTTCAGGTTGACGAACATGAAGCCGCCGCCCGCGCGGCCGCCGCCGGTGAAGCCGACGACCTTATCCACGGCCGGATCCTTCGCGATGATGTCGACCAACTGTTTCAGCTTGCCCTGCATCGCCTGGAACGAGATGCTCTGATCGGCGCGTAGCCCGCCGCTGATCTGACCGGTGTCCTGCTGCGGAAAAAATCCCTTCGGCGCGACGATGAACAGGTAGACATTGAGCGCGATGACCGCTGCCAGCATCAGCAGCACCAGGCCGCGGCTTGCCAGCGCCCAGTCGAGGCTCACTTCGTAAGCGCGATGCACGCCGTTGTAGGCGCGCTCGAACCCGCGCCCGATGCGACCCTGCCTGCGTTGGCGGTCGGGATCAAGTAGCCACGCGCACAGCATCGGCGTCGTCGTCAGCGAGATCACCAGCGAGATCAGCACCGCGACCGACAGCGTCACCGCGAATTCGCGGAACAGCCGCCCGACCTGGCCGCCCATGAACAGCAGCGGGATGAACACCGCCACCAGCGACAGGCTGATCGACAGCACGGTGAAACCGACCTCGCGCGCGCCGAGCAGCGCCGCCTTGAACCGGTTCATGCCCGCTTCCAGATGGCGGCTGGTGTTCTCCAGCACGACGATGGCGTCGTCGACGACGAACCCGGTCGCGACAGTCAGCGCCATCAGGCTCAGGTTATTGAGGCTGTAGCCGAGCAACACCATCACGCCGAACGTGCCGAGCAGTGACACGACGGTAGCCACGGCCGGGATCACGGTCGCCCGCGCGCTGCGCAGGAACGCGCTGACCACGAGCACGACCAGCACGATCGAGATCAGCAGCGTCAGCTCGATCTCGTGCAGCGAGGCGCGGATCGAGTGCGTGCGGTCGGTCGCGACCTGCAGCACGATGTCCTCCGGAAGCTGCGCCTGCAGCTCCGGCAGCAGCGCGCGCACGCCGTCCACGGTTTCGATGACATTGGCGTCCGGCTGCGCGGTGACCAGCACGATGACCGCAGGCTCACCGTTCAGCAGGCCGAGCCGGTTCGTGTCTTCGACACCGTCGTAAACATTGGCAACGTCGCTCAGCCGCACCGCGGCGCCGTCGCGCCAGGCCACGACCAGGCCGCGATAATCGGCGGCAGTGCGTCCGCCGCTCGCGGTATTTGATGCGGTGTAGATCTGCAGCTTGCGGTCGTCGCTTTCGATCACGCCTTTCGGACGATTCGCCGCGCTCGACTGGAGTGCTGCGCGCACGTCTTCCATGCCGACACCGAACTTGTTCAGCGAAAATGGCAGCAGCTCGACCCGAACTGCCGGCAGCGAGCTGCCGCCGATCTCGACATCGCCGACACCGTCGACCTGCGCCACCTTCTGCTGCACGATGTTCGACACCGCTTCGTAGATCTGCCCGGGCGATCGGGTCTTCGACGTGAGCGCGAGAATGATCACCGGCGCCGCCGCGGGATTCGCCTTGCGATAGGTGGGGTTGCTGCGCAGCGTTGCCGGCAGATCGGAACGAGAGGCGTTAATGGCGGCCTGCACTTCGCGCGCGGCGTCGTCGATGTTGCGGTCGAGCGCGAACTGCAGGCTGATGCGCGTCGAGCCGTTGCCCGACGACGATGTCATCTCGTTGACGCCCGCGATGGTGCCGAGCCGCCGCTCAAGCGGCGTCGCGACACTGGTCGCCATCGTCTCCGGGCTCGCGCCGGGCAATCGCGCTGAGACCGAGATCGTCGGAAAGTCGACCTGCGGCAATGGCGCGACCGGCAGCACGAAGAATCCAGCCACGCCGGCAAGCGCGACGCCGATCGTCAGCAACACCGTTGCCACCGGGCGGCGAACGAACGGCTCGGACAGATTCACGGCGCGGTTTCCTCGGTCATGTCGCTGCGCGGATGCCGCTTGTCCGGCGACCAGCGCCGGCCGAGCTGGTCGAACGCGAGGTAGATCACCGGTGTCGTGAACAGCGTGAGCACCTGGCTGACAATCAGCCCGCCGAAGATCGCATAGCCGAGCGGGTGGCGCAGCTCCGCGCCTTCGCCCCAACCCAGCATCAACGGCAGCGCGGCAAACAGCGCGGCGAACGTCGTCATCAAAATCGGCCGGAAGCGCAGCAGCGCCGCCTGATGGATCGCTTCGCGCGCTGACATCGGCGGACGCGGTGCCGGGCTGCTCCCAAGCGCGGCCGCGCCTCCCTCGGGCGCGTGTGCGCCGGAGGCGCCGGGGGGCAAACCTCCTCGCTCGGCGGCGATCGCGAAGTCGATCATCATGATCGCGTTCTTCTTCACGATGCCGATCAGCAGGATGATGCCGATGATCCCGATCACGCCGAGGTCCTGGCCGGCGATCATCAGCGCCAGCAGCGCACCGACACCGGCCGACGGCAGCGTGGACAGGATCGTGACCGGGTGGATATAGCTTTCGTAAAGCACGCCGAGCACGATGTAGACGCAGACCACCGCGGCGAGGATCAGCCAGAGCTGGCTGGTCAGCGACGACTGGTACGCCCCGGCGGCTCCGAGGAACGTCAGCGTGACGCTGGTGGGCAGGCCGACCGCCTGCGCGCTGTCGCGGATGGCATCGACGGCCGCTCCGAGCGACACGCCCGGCGCGGTGTCAAAGCCGATCGTCGTTGCCGGGTATTGCGCGACGCGCGTGATCTGCAGCGGCGCTTCGGTTTCTTCGATCTTTGCGATCGCCGACAGCGGCGTCGTGCCGCCCGAGCCGGTGCGCAGATGCAGCAGGCCGAGCGATTCCGGCGTGGTCAACAGATCCGGCCGCGCTTCGAGGATCACGCGGTACTGGTTGGTCTCGGTGAAAATGGTCGAGACGATGCGCTGGCCGAACGCGCTGTAAAGCGCCTCGTCGATCGCGGCCGCGCTGATCGAAAGTCGCGACGCCGAATCTCGATCGATCGTCAGCGTGACCGCCGGGCCGGTCGCCTCCGCGTCGGTGACGACGTTGCGCACCGCTGCCACGCCTTGCAGCTGCTGCACCAGGCGGCCCGCCCACTGCCGCACCGTCGCTTCGCTGGAGCCTTCAAGCGAAACGCGATACTGCGTGGGCCCGACCTCGGCGTCGATCGTCAGGTCCTGCGTCGGCTGCAGGTAGAGCGTGACACCGGCGACCGCGGCAGCGCGCTGCTGCAGCCGCGCGATCGTGGGTGCCTGCGCGCCGCGGTCCGCCTTCAGGTTGATCAGCAACCGGCCGGTGTGCAGCATCGTGTTGTTGGCTGCATCGACGCCGATCACCGACGAGATCGATTCGACTTCAGGATCCTCGAGCAGCGTCCGGACCACGGACTGCTGCAGATCGCCCATGCGCGAGAACGACACCGAAGGCGACGCTTCCACGCGCGCCTGCAACTGGCCGGTGTCCTGCGTGGGGAACAGCCCCTTCGGAATCACGAGGTACAGCAACACGGTGAGCGCCAGGGTCAGCACGGCGACGATCAGGGTCGCGCCCTGACGCGCGAGCACCCATTGCAGCGCGCGGTCGTAGCGCGCGATCACACGATCGAAGGCGCGCTGGATGCGTGCGCCGAGGCCGAGCCGCTCTGCGGGCGGCGTCGTGTCGTGCTTCAGCCAGTATGCCGACATCATTGGCACCAGGGTCAGCGACACGACGGCGGAAATCAGGATCGTGATCGCGAGCGTCACCGCGAACTCGCGGAACAACCGGCCGACCACATCGCCCATGAACAGCAGCGGAATCAACACCGCGATCAGCGACACCGTGAGCGAGATGATCGTGAATCCGATTTCGGAGGCGCCCTTGAATGCGGCCTCGAACGGCTTCATGCCTTTTTCGATGTGGCGCGAGATGTTCTCGATCATCACGATCGCGTCGTCGACCACGAAGCCGGTCGCGATCGTCAGCGCCATCAACGACAGGTTGTTCAGGCTGTAGCCCAACAGGTACATGGCGCCGCACGCGCCGATCAGCGAGATCGGCACCGACAGGCTCGCGATCACCGTCGCGCGCACGTCGTGCAGGAACGCGAAGATCACCAGCACGACGAACACCACCGCGAGCAGGAGCTCGATCTGCACGTGACGAACCGACGCGCGGATT
>JBGSWY010000558.1:0-2618 GCA_041751715.1 Burkholderiaceae bacterium | reverse complement strand
ACCGGACGCAACAGGATCGGATCGACCTGCGGCGCGCGCGACGATTGCGCCAGCGCCGATTCGGCCATTCCTTCCAGCGCGCCGAACACCTGCAACTGATCCATCAGAATGCGCGCCGATTGCCGTACCGCTTCTTCCGGCGTGATCGCACCGTTCGTCTCGATCGTCATCACCAGCTTGTCGAGATCGGTGCGCTGTTCGACCCGCGCGGCTTCGACCGCGTACGAAACGCGCCTGACCGGCGAAAACGATGCATCCATCACGATGCGGCCAATCGTCTTCGAATGATCGTCGCGAAACGCGCGCACGTTGCCCGGCACATAGCCGCGGCCCTTTTCGATCTTGATCTGCAGCTCCAACTTGCCGCCGCCCGACAGGTGCGCAACGACGTGATCGGGGTTGACCACTTCCACATCGTGCGGCAGCTCGATGTCACCCGCGGTGACGACGCCTTCGCCTTCCTTTTTCAAGGTCAGCGTGACTTCGTCGCGATTGTGCAGCTTGAAGACGACGCCCTTCAGGTTCAGCAGAATGTCGACGACGTCCTCGCGCACCCCATCGAGCGTCGAGTACTCGTGCACGACGCCGGTGATCTGCGCTTCGGTCGGCGCGTAGCCGACCATCGAAGACAACAGGATGCGGCGCAGCGCATTGCCGAGCGTGTGGCCGTAGCCGCGCTCGAATGGCTCCATCGTGACGACTGCGGAGTTATGCCCGATCGCTTCAACTTCGATCGCGCGCGGTTTCAATAGTGCAACATTTGCCATGATGACGATCCTTTCAATACCCTCGGCTCGTTACGCCGATAAGGCTGATGGGCGATTGCGTCGGAATCAGGTGCCCAGGCTGATCCCCGAAACCAAGTTGCCGGTGTCGAAGACACCGGCGGTCCAACATTTTCTATCGCGAGTACAGCTCAACCACCAGAGATTCATTAACGTCCTGAGCTACATCGCTGCGCTCCGGCGTTGACTTGAACTTGCCCTCCAGCTTGGTGGTATCGACGTCGACCCAGGACGGAAATCCGGTCTGCCCAGCCAATGTCAGCGCCTCAGTAATGCGGCCCTGCTTACGCGCTTTTTCACGCACCGCGACCAGGTCACCGGCGCGCACACGCATCGAAGCGATTCCGGCCGTTTCGCCGTTAATGGTGATTGCCCGGTGCGACACCAGCTGCCGCGCCTCGGCTCGCGTCGAACCGAAGCCCATCCGGTAGACGACGTTATCCAACCGCGATTCGAGCAGCATGATCAGTTGCTCGCCGGTATTGCCCTTGCGGCTGGACGCTTCCTGGTAGTAGCGCCGAAACTGACGCTCAAGCACGCCATACATGCGCTTGAGCTTCTGTTTCTCGCGCAACTGCGTGCCGTAATCCGACTGGCGCGCACCCGAGATGCGTCCGTGCTGTCCGGGCTTGCTATCCGCCTTAGCCTTCGAGTCAAACGCACGGCGCGAGCTCTTTAAGAACAGATCGGTGCCTTCGCGACGCGAGAGCTTTAACTTGGGTCCTGTGTAACGAGCCACTATCTTTCCTTAGTGATCCTGCAGCATTGCTGCATTAAGTTCGCCGCGAACGACGAACAGTGGTTCATGCCTTCCTGCCTCTACGCTCAAAAAAATGGTCCGGCTTTGCCGGCGATTTTTTGGAAACCAGTCGCACTAAAGTAGAGGTGTACTTTTGTGCGCTCAAACCCGGCGGCGCTTCGGTGGACGCACGCCGTTGTGCGGAACCGGCGTGATGTCCTGAATCGATGAAACCCGAATGCCGATCGCATTCAGCGCACGTATCGACGATTCGCGGCCCGGCCCGGGACCGGTGATGCGCACGTCCAGACTCTTGATGCCATGTTCCTGCGCTGCGCGTCCCGCGGTTTCAGCCGCAACCTGTGCCGCGAACGGCGTCGATTTGCGCGAGCCCTTGAAGCCGGCGCCGCCGGAAGTCGCCCATGACAGCGTGTTGCCCTGCCGATCGGTGATCGTGATGATCGTGTTGTTGAACGACGCGTGCACATGCGCGATGCCGTCGGAGACGACCTTCTTGATCTTCTTGCGGGCGCGCTGCTGGGCAGCGACCTGTTGCGGAGATGGAGCTTTCGCCATTGATTACGCTGCCTTCTTGAGTGACACGCTGGCCTTGAGCGGGCCTTTGCGTGTGCGCGCGTTGGTCCGTGTGCGCTGGCCACGCACCGGCAGGCCGCGCCGATGCCGCACACCGCGGTACGTGCCGAGATCTATCAGACGCTTGATTGAAAGCTGAACCTCGCGCCGCAGATCCCCTTCGACCGTCGCCCGCGCCATCGCTTCACGGATGCGCTCGACTTCGGCGTCGTTCAGTTCCTTGACTTTCTTTTCGTACGGAATGCCGGCGGCGTCGAGAATTGCACGCGCACGAGCACGGCCGATGCCGTAGATCGACGTCAAGCCAATTTCCGCATGTTGATGCGGTGGAATGTTGATACCGGCAATACGAGCCATTGTCTGATTCCTCCTAACCCTGGCGCTGCTTGTGGCGCGGATCGGTGCAAATCACCCGCACCACGCGCTTGCGCTTGATGACCTTGCACTTGCGGCACATCTTCTTGACCGAAGCCATCACCTTCATCTGAATCTCCACGTGC
>JBGSWY010000557.1:0-2096 GCA_041751715.1 Burkholderiaceae bacterium | reverse complement strand
ACGAAGGCGATGAAGGACGACAAAAAGAAAATGAGCGCGGACAAGCAGACGCAAGAAATGAAGAAGGATGTCAAGAAGCCATAATTGACATTCGGACTTGTTTTTCACCCAAGAGCAGGCCACAGTGCCTGCTCTTTTTTTGCCTACTTGGACTGCATAAGCTGTGAGACCACAGAACGACACCTTTTTGCGTGCGCTGCTGCGCGAGCCGACCGAGTACACGCCGATCTGGCTGATGCGCCAGGCAGGGCGCTACATGGCGGAGTACAACGCTACGCGCAAGCGCGCCGGCAGTTTTCTCGGCCTTGCAAAATCGCCTGCGTACGCGACTGAAGTCACTTTGCAGCCGGTCGAGCGGTTTGCACTGGACGCTGCGATTCTATTTTCAGACATCCTGACTGTGCCCGACGCGATGGGGCTGGGGTTGTATTTCGTCGAGGGTGAAGGCCCGAAGTTCGAGCGGCCGATTCGCAATGAAGCTGATGTCGAACGGCTCGCCTGCCCGGACCCGAACGTCGAGCTGCGTTACGTCACCGACGCCGTGCGGCAGGTTCGGCAATCTCTCGGCAATCGCATCCCGCTGATCGGGTTTTCCGGCAGCCCCTTTACGCTGGCGTGTTACATGATCGAGGGCGGCCGGTCGGATGACTTCCGTCTGATCAAGACAATGCTGTATTCGCGGCCGGACCTACTGCACCGGCTGCTCGAGGTTAATGCCGCCGCCGTGGCTGCTTACCTGAACGCGCAGATCGAGGCTGGCGCGCAGGCGGTCATGTTGTTCGACACCTGGGGCGGCGTGTTGGCCGACGGCGCTTATCAAACATTCTCACTGGCATATATGCGCCGGGTCATCGCACAACTGTCGCGCGAACATGCGGGCGAAAGGGTGCCGTCGATCGTCTTTACCAAGGGCGGCGGTCTGTGGCTGGAGGAAATTGCGGACTCAGGCTGTGATGCCGTCGGGCTCGATTGGACAGTGAGTCTCGCGCAGGCGCGCTCCCGAATCGGTGACCGCTGTGCACTCCAGGGCAATCTCGATCCGATGGCGCTATTTGCGACGCCGGACCAGATTGAAGCGGCAGCAACCCAGGTTCTCGACTCGTTCGGTTCGCCGCGCGCAGTGTCCGGAACGTGGCACGGCCATGTGTTCAACCTTGGCCATGGCATCTCACAGTTCACGCCGCCGGAAAGCGTGGCGGTTTTGGTCAAGGCGGTCCATGAACATAGCCGCAAGATGCGTACATGACTGCATGTGAGCGGTCACTACGCCGCCGTGACGGCATTGTACTAAAAATGCGTCGAGGCGCTTGACTTATGCACAAAACGCTGTCACACGAGAATTGGCGCGGCCGTCCGGGTGGTTTAGCGTGCGAAGGCCGATAAATCGAGCATAACCTTCTGAAAATCATAAGCATTTTTATTACGGGCCGATGACATGTGGGGCACCCTGCCCGATTTGGTCGCTGCGCTGCAGGTGCGTCTCATAGGTTTTCCACAAAATTGTCCACAGCCTTGACGATTGAGTGCAACGCCGTGAAATCAGGTAGTTAACCCCCCTTCTTCAAGCTTAGCGTGATGAGCTTGGCAAAGATGCCGCCGCGCTACGCGCAAGTCATCGTCGATGTTCCGCTGGCGCAGCCGCTCGACTACGCGCTGGATGCGGCTGCGCCCAGCGAAGGCGTCATCGGACTGCGCTGCATCGCGCCGCTCGGCAGGCGCACTTCTATCGGCGTCATCGTCGGCATCGGCGACCGACCGGCGATTGACCCGAGCAAGATCAAGCCAATCAAGAACGTCCTGGATGAGATCGCTCCGCTTTCGACGCACTGGCTGCAACTGACGCGCTTTGCGGCGGACTATTACCAGCACTTCTGGGGTGAAGTTGCGCTGCCGGCGTTGCCACGCGTGCTGCGAAGCTTGCCCGGCCCCCGCTACGCGCAATCGATGGCGCGCCTGCGCGCGCGTTCGCTGGCGCGATGGAGCGACCCCGCCGTGCCGCCAGTCAACCTCACATCAGAGCAATCGGCTGCGATCGAGGCGCTGACAAGCAGCGCCGGATTCGCGCCGCATCCGCTGTACGGCATCACCGGCAGCGG
>JBGSWY010000556.1:0-1556 GCA_041751715.1 Burkholderiaceae bacterium | reverse complement strand
ACGCTGCCGTAGGCGCGTGTCATCGCCAGTTGTGCCAGCAGTGCCGAGACGCCGACGCCGAGGAGAAGTAATGCGCCTTCCGAGGTATGCGCAGCAAAGCCTGAAACGAGCGATCCTGCCAGTCCGAGCAGCGTGCCGGTCAGCGAGAAGTAGAACACCGTGCGCCATTCCGGCTCGCCCAACTGAGTGAGCTCGCGCACATTCCAGTACGCGACCGCCGCGAGAACGCCGGAAAACAGTCCGGCCAGCGCTGCGACTCCCTGGTCACGCGAGAAACTCGGTTGCAGCACCAGCAGGACGCCGGCGAAGCCGACGATCACCGCGACGGCCAGCCTGATATCCACGTGCTTGCGTTGATGCATTGAAATGCCGATCACCGCCGCTGCCAGATAAAGCGAAGACGCGTAGTTGAGCGTCATCGCGGTTCCGAGCGGCAGGATCATTGTCGCGTAAAACCACAGCGCGAGCGCAGTGGAGCCGGTGATGCCCCGGCGCAGATGCAGGCCTGCCAGCGGCGTTGCGAGCGAGAACGTGTTCGCGCCTGCCGTGTGCGCGCGATCAGCCGGGGGCGGCCCGGCGCCCATCGGTGAACTGCGCCACAAAACGAACGCATACAGAATCACCACGCCGATCAGCGAGCGGTATAAAACGATCTCCGCCACGCCGTAGTAGCGACCGGCCCATTTAACGCAGGCGCCCATGACCGAGAAGAAAAACGCCGCAACCACCATCCAGAGCGCACTCATTGGCGCGGATTTTAGAGGGTGCGTACTGCACTAGAATCGGCGTCGATGAAAGCAACGTCCGCTGCACCGGTTGCTCCGCAGAATTCCGTGGAGTCGATCAGTTTCGAACACGCGCTGGATGAACTGGACGCGCTGGTGCGCCGCATGGAATCAGGTCAACTGTCGCTCGACGAATCGATCGCGGCGTATCGGCGCGGCGCCGAGCTGGCGCGGTTCTGCCAAAGCAAGCTGGCCAACGCCGAGCAGGAAATCAAGCGGCTCGAAGGAGACCTGCTGAAGCCGCTCGACATTTCCGAATTGCGGGTCAGTGTCGACCAGGGTGGCACTAAGTGAGTTGTGCCGCCGCCGTGCAGCCGCCTTCGCTGGCCGCGCCGTTCGAGCAATGGGTGAATGCGGCTGGCAACCGGTTCGAAGATGCCGCGCAACGCGCGTTGCCGCGTGCCGACGTTGTTCCCCAGCGGCTGCATCATGCGATGCGTTACGCAGTGCTGGATGGCGGCAAACGCGTGCGGCCTCTGCTGGTGTACGCGGCAGGTGAAGTTACGCACGCCGACGACGACGCGCTCGACCGCGCCGCGCTGGCGGTGGAATTCGTGCATGCGTATTCGCTGGTGCACGATGACATGCCGTGCATGGACAACGACGTTCTGCGTCGAGGCAAGCCCACGGTGCACGTCGAGTTCGATGAGGCTACTGCGATGCTCGCCGGCGACGCGCTGCAGGCCGAAGCGTTCAAGGTGATCGCCGACGGCGGCTTGCCGGCATCGCAAACCGCGGCGCTGATGCGCGAGCTCGCGCACGCATCGGGCA
>JBGSWY010000555.1:0-1717 GCA_041751715.1 Burkholderiaceae bacterium | reverse complement strand
CCTTCTTGTTCGGCCAGAACGAAATGCCCGTGTGCAGATAGGCCCAGCCTTCGAGCTCGCCGAGTTCCTCGCGGGGCTTGCCGGATAGCAGCTTTGCGCCTTCCGCCAGTGTGATCTCTGCGAACACGCCGCGCAGCAGCTTTCGCTTCACGGCCATCTTGGTGACGTAGGTCGGCAGCCAGCCGGTGTTCTGCACGACCAGCCGCACGCGCCACGTGTTGTCGCCTGCGGCGGTGACCTCAACGCTGCGGACTCCCAGCTTCGGCGAAATCAGCGCCTGCCACAGCAGCCATTGCGGAAAGCGTGCGATCTCCTTCTCACGCAGCGCGGGCGGCGGATTGGCAAAGATCGCCATGCGATTCCAGCCGCCGATCTCGACCTGGCCGAGTTGCGGATGGTCGAACGGCTTCCAGTCGACATGGCCTTCGTTGGGCGCGATGCGGCGCGCCCATTCGAACACTTTCAAGTCATCTTCGATCGGGTGATCGCGGAACCAGTGAATCCATTCCTTGTTATCGATGCCGGCTTCCTTCTTCGGATTCCAGATCTCGATCGTCCACATGAACATGCCGAGGTGCTCGTAGATCCAGTCGAACGCGCCGCTGATGTGCTCGTTCGGCATGTACTGAAAATCGTGCCAGATAGAGATCGCGGGATAGCCGGTCAGCTCTTCGCCTTTCTTGCCGACCGCCTGATACGTCCACAGGTCTTCGGCCGGCATCTTGTCATCGGGCTGGTGGCCGAACGGGCGCAGCAGCACGCCGGAGAATGTGTGCAAACTGGTGCCGCCGCAGATATTCGGGTGCCTGACGAAGAAGTCGACGACCGCGCGCACTTCGGGCTCGGAGGTCGGATACGGTCCGGCGCCGAGCTGCTCGAACTCCTGCCGCCAGCCCGACGGAAAGTTTCGATTCAGATCGAGTCCCTGCGGGTTCCCGGTGACGCCGGCCACCGTGACGCTGACGCCGTCGTAGTTCCCGATGCGTCCTTCAAACAGGACGCGGAAGTATTCGCCGCCCGGAGCATCGGTCGGCGCGCGCCGTACCAGCAGCCGCGGCTCCTGCGGGTGCTTCTTCCATGGACCGTTCGTATCCGGGATCCGCATTTGCAGAATGCGGCCATCACCGTCGATGTCCTCGGCGATCAGGCCGTCGTTGGGGTCTTCATCGAACGGGTAGCGGCGCGTCGATGAGCGCACGTACCGCGGGTTATCGCCCAGCGCCCATTCGGCGCCGTCCGGGTTGATGCGGGGGCAGACATAGAACGCGCGCGTGTCGAGCGCGCGGGCAACTTCCGCGTTGCTGCCGCGCTCCTTCATCAGCCAATCGATGAAGTACAGGCAGGCGCTCGACGCCGACAGCTCAACCGAGTGAATATTGCCGTCGACCCAGTAAGCGGGCTTGTCGGCGGCCGGGCCGGTTTCGCGATTGGTCAGCGTCATTACCGGGATGGCGCGGTCCTCATGGCTGGTGCCGATCGTGTCAAGCGCGACGTACTGCGGATGCTCGTCTGCAAACGCTCGCAGCAGCGCCATTAAGTCGTCGTATCGATAAAAGCGGGAATAGTCGATGGCGGACATGGTGTGATGGGGGAAAACAAACCCGGCGATGATACGTCGCTGTCATATTTCAATAGTGTTGCAGCCGTATGATCCGCGCCCATGTCAGGCAAACCGACGACTTCCATGATGGAAGTGCTCGACGGCAACGCGCTGAAA
>JBGSWY010000554.1:0-17648 GCA_041751715.1 Burkholderiaceae bacterium | reverse complement strand
GGGCACCCGCTCGACGGCATTCCGTTTCACCCGTACTACACCGTGCACGACATCTACTGGCTGTCGATTTTCTCGATGGCGTTTTTTGCAATCTTGTTTTTCTGGCCCGAGATGGGCGGCTACTTTCTGGAATGGAACAATTTCATTCCCGCCGATCCGCTGGTCACGCCGAGCCACATCGCCCCGGTCTGGTACTTCACGCCCTATTACGCGATCCTGCGCGCGATCACCGAGCAATTCATGATCGCGCTGGCGATCGGCACGATCGCCATGTCGGCGCTGCTGCTGCTCACGATCTCCAATTCGATCCTGCGTGGCGCGATCGCGGTCGGCACGATCGTCGTGCTGTTGGGCTACTTCACGCTCGATGCGAAATTCTGGGGCGTGGTGCTGATGGGAGCGTCGGTAATGATTTTTTTCGCGATGCCGTGGCTCGATAACTCGCCGGCCAAGTCGATGCGCTATCGGCCGGCATGGCATTTCTGGCTGTTGATCGCCTGGGTCGCCGCCTTCCTGATTCTCGGCTATCTCGGCACGCAGGCGCCTACTCCTGCTGCGACGCTGCTGGCGCAGGTGCTGACGCTGATGTATTTCGCATTCTTCGCCCTGATGCCGTGGTGGAGTCGGATGGGCACCTTCAAGCCGGTACCGGAACGCGTGACGTTCGCGCCGCACTAGGATGGAGACCCTCACGCTCACTGCGTTCGCTGCCCGAGGGGGGCGCGTCAGTACCTTGCGGCGGCCCGGCGGTACTGCCATGAAGACACTGATCGCGCGCCTTGCTGTGGTCGCTTCAATGCTGTGCGGCGCTTCGGCGCAGGCGGCGGAAGCAGGCATCCCGATGGATACGTGGCCGCCGGATCGTGCGCAGAATCCTGCGGCGCTGCAGAACGGTGCGCGGCTGTTTGTCAGTTACTGCATGGGGTGTCACAGTGCCAATCTGGCCCGCTGGAACCGCCTGCAGGAGATCGGGCTTAGCGACGCCCAGATCCAGCAGTACCTGATCTTCGGCAACCAGAAGGTCGGCGACACGATGCGCATCGCCGCTACCGCGGGCGATCAGAAGCGGTGGTTCGGCAAGGCGCCGCCCGATTTGTCGGTCATCACGCGCGCCCGAACCTCGTTCACTCATGCGGGCACCGACTACATCTACACCTTGCTGCGCGGCTACTACCGCGACGCCAGTTCGCCCACCGGCTGGAACAATATTGTGTATCCCAACATCGGGATGCCGCATGTTTTCTGGCAGGAGCAAGGTCCGCGCGAAACGAGAATCGAATTCACCGAGGAGCGCAAGGATCCGAAGACCGGTGCCGTGGAGTACGTGAACGTCGTGACGGTCTACGACCCGAGCGGCACCGCAAACCGTACCGAGGCTCCGGCGGCAATCCCCGTGATCGAAGGCGTCAGCCACGCCTTCAAGCCGCTGAACCCGGAGCAGGCGCGGCAGTTCGATGCAGACGCCGCCGACTTGGTGGCTTTTCTGGCATTTATTACCGACCCGACGGCTGGCAAGCGGGTGCAGATCGGCGTGTGGGTGCTGCTGTTCCTCGCCATTTTCACCGTCGTCGCCTGGCGGCTGAACGCCGTGTACTGGAAAGACGTTAAATAGGCCCCGCCTTGCGCGCGGACGCCGCGCTCGCAGTTAGAACAAGAGAAAACAAGGAAAGATAATGATGGTGCTTTACTCCGGAACTACCTGCCCGTTTTCGCAGCGATGCCGCTTTGTGCTGTTCGAAAAGGGCATGGACTTCGAGATTCGCGATGTCGATCTGTTCAACAAGCCCGAAGATATCAACACGATGAATCCGTACGGGCAGGTGCCGATCCTGGTCGAGCGCGATCTGGTGCTGTACGAGTCGAACATCATCAACGAGTACATCGACGAGCGTTTTCCGCATCCGCAGCTGATGCCGGCTGATCCGGTGATGCGCGCGCGCACCCGGCTGTTCCTGTTCAATTTCGAGCGCGAGCTGTTCGTGCATGTGCAGATCCTCGAGAACAGCAACAATCAGAAGGCGATGGAGAAAGGGCGCGCGACAATACGTGATCGCCTGACGCAGCTGTCGCCGATCATGCTGAAAAACAAGTACATGCTCGGCGACGACTTCTCGATGCTCGACGTCGCGCTCGCGCCGCTGTTATGGCGGCTGGATCACTACGGCATCGATCTGCCGAAAACCGCCGCTCCGCTGATGAAATACGCCGAACGCATGTTTTCGCGGCCGGCTTATATTGAGGCTCTGACGCCGTCTGAAAAGGTGATGCGCAGATAGCTGTGTTGCAATCGATGGCCGACATTTCCACCAAACCGTACCTGATCCGCGCGATTCACGAGTGGTGCGCCGACTCGGGGTTGACGCCCTACATAGCCGTGCTGGCCGATGCCGGCGTCAACGTGCCGCACGAGTTCGCCAAGAACGGCGAAATCGTGCTCAACATCTCGCCGCTTGCCACCAATCGACTCAAGCTGGGCAACGAGCTGATCGAGTTCCAGGCGCGATTCGGCGGCGTGGCGCGCGAAGTGTCGGTGCCGGTCGAGAAAGTCATCGCCGTCTATGCGCGCGAAAGCGGGCACGGGATGGCATTCGACGTGCCGCGCAACGTGCTTGCCGGCGCAGAGCCGGCGAGCGGCGACACCGACGTTGCAAAAACGCTTCCTGGCCCGGTTCCGATGCAGCTCGTGCCGGTGCGTGCGCCGGCCGCTTACGCCGACAAGAGCGGCGCCGATAACAACGAGCCGAACGAGCCGCCCACACCGCCGCGTTCCGGCGATCGGCCGAAGCTGACCCGCATAAAGTAAAGTCGCGCGGCTAGCAGTATCACATGCAGCCGGCATAGCTCAGTTGGTAGAGCAACGGTTTTGTAAACCGAAGGTCGGGGGTTCGAGTCCCTCTGCCGGCACCGATCAGATTGTGTACGGACCGAAGACATAGGTAACGGTTCGTACCTAAGACATATAGGTAACAACCGCGCGCCGAACGGGTTGTCGAGAGGTTGCAAGGTTCGTTGCTCTAAGTCGATGAATCCGAGATCGTAGTGCATGAAGCTGACGAGCCAGATGGCGTCGTCGACCTCCTTGATGCCGACCCGCTGGCCGGCGAGCACATGCGAGATGTTGATGCGCTTGCGAGGCAGACAGAGGCGGCTGCAGGCGGTGATGAGGACATCCCGGTCGTGCAGCGGATAGGTCAAGTTCGGGCAAGCCGCGATCCGGTGTTCCGGAGGCTGTATACAGCTCGGCGGGCGTTTTCATGGCCAAGGCCTGGTGCGGTCGCTCGGTGTTGAACTCTTCGACGAAGGCATCGAAGCGCGCCTGCTGCTGCAGGCAGTTCATACCGGGCGGGCGGCTTCGGTTTTGAGGGTGAGGTGTATGCGTTCGTGACGGCCATTTTGTTGGGGATGGCCGGGCTGGATGCGCTCGATGCCGATGCCCAGGCGCAGCCACCGGACGGCGAGCGTGGACAGGTTGAACAGGGCGTTGGGGCTAGCAAAGGAACGCCGTTGTCGGAGCGGATGGACGCTGGCAGACCGCGCTCCCGGACCAGTTGCTCGAAGGCGTAATGCCGGTGGCTTCGCGGGTCGATTCGAGGGCCTCGCACAGCGCTTCGCCGCCGTGATGCTCGTAGCGGGCAAAGATCTTGTAGCCGGTCTTGCGCGAGACGCCGAACTCGCGGCAGACCTCCGTCATCAATTCGCCCTCTAGCAATCGCGCCACAAATCGTAGACGCTCGTCCATTACCGAACACTCCTTCCACGGCATAGACACCTCCCGTCCGAAGACGAAAAGTGTTACCCATGTGTCCGGTACGATCTGTTACCTATCTCTCGGGTCGCTCAGAGACTTATGTCGGGCGCGCGTCAGTCCGTCTTCTCCGGGAACAGTCCTGGCATCCAGCGCGATGCGAGCGCGGCGGGGAAGGCAAGGCGCAGCGGCGCGCGCGCGCTTTCTGACGTGAGTACCCCTCTTTCTAGTAGGGCGGAGATAACACGGCGGGCTTGACGCTCGCCGGTGCCGACGACGGCGGCGGAATCGCCGCGTGGGAGTTCCCCGCGGTAGAGCACAGCCTCAAGGATGCTTCCAGATTTCGACGGCAGATGATCGAGCCTGATCTCTTCTTCGGCCCACAGCAGAATGCGCGCCCGCAATTGGTCCGGCTGCATCAGGCGTTCCATAAAGATGACCTGATCAATGCATGTAGTGAGGAAGAACCGGGTGAATTCAGCGAGATTTTCTTCGCTCAGGTTCCCTCGTCCGTCGAGATCGTTGCGCCGGGTTTGGTCGCAGGCGGCGAGGTGCGTCTTGTAAGCATCGACATTGCGGGCAAGACCGCGGGCGATCGACCAAACCGCCCCGGTGTCAAGTGCGTCGAGCAAGGTCGCGTGCGACATCAACCGAGCGACACGGCCGTTGCCGTCGAGAAACGGGTGAATCCAGGCGAGACGGTGGTGCGCTGCCGGCGCTGCAAGTATGGTTTCGGTCTTGCCGAGGTGGGCATACACTTCCTCGAAGCGTTCCATGAAGCGGGGTACGGTAAGCGGACTGATCGCGACGTGATTGCCCACGACAACGTCACAATGGCGCAGTTTGCCGGGGATTACTTTGATGCGGTCTTTGGTGGTCGGATTTTCAATCCACAGTAAATCGTCAGGCAGCAGTTCGCAGAAGCGGCGATGAATCTCGCGGATGGAGTCAGTTGTAAGCGCGTGGCCTCTGAGGCCGCCGCCATCAATCCACTGCTGAGCCGCGATATGCGCTTTTGCTTCGAGCTGGAGGTCGCGTTTTCTCGCGTCCTTGCTGTAGTCGTCTTTGAGCGCGCGCTCAATATCGATAGGGTGAGTGTTATGCCCTTCGATTAGGTTGCTGTAGTAGCAATTCATCGACCGTACTAGATCGGCGAGCGAGGTCAGCATGCTTACAGGCAGGCTGCGACGGAATCCAGCGCTCTTCTGGGCCAGTTCAAGCGCTAGATCGGTTAGGGCAGGGCGATGGCGTGAACCCGCGCCGAGCAGCAGGGGCTCCATCTTGGAGACGTTTTCGCCCCAGTCTCCCGCCCGCCTAATGTCCTCTTCTTTGTCCGCTTTCTCTTTGACCATATAGCATTGTATATTAATGAACTATTGATAACCAATGCTCATTTTTGACCGCTTAAAAGTCCGGTTATTTGTCCGGTTGTGGACGGTTCACAGTTTCAAAGGCTTGACTAGGCGCTGCGGGGGCGTATGACCCTCATGTTTATGCACGTCACCGGACTCCACCATGTTCAGCTCGCGATGCCCGCAGGTAGCGAGTCGCAAGCACGGCAGTTCTACGGGACGCTGCTGGGTTTGGCCGAAATAGCGAAGCCTGCGCAGCTCGCAGCGCGCGGAGGTGTCTGGTTTAGGTGCGGCGCGATTCAACTGCACCTGGGGGTAGACGCTGACTTCCTGCCGGCGAAAAGAGCGCATCCTGGACTGCTTGTGTATGACTTGCCAGGCCTCACCGCCGCTCTGATCGCCGCGGGCTACGAAATCAAGTATGACTCCGAAGATCTGGCTGGATTTGATCGAGCGTTTACCGCTGATCCATTCGGCAATCGGATCGAACTGCTACACGCGCACGATCAAACGCCGCGAAGCGCCAGCGCCGATGCCGGTTGAATCACCGGCCGTCGGCCCGCGTCTTGGGATGACTTAACCGTGAACGGGCGACAGGGGCGTGCATAACGCCGATGTCGCCTTTCCAATCGTTATGTGATCGGGCGGATTTCGGCCGCCTGCGGCCCTTTTGCACCCTGCTTCACTACGAACTCCACGCGCTGTCCTTCAGCCAGGGACTTGAAGCCACCCGCCTGAATTTCCGAAAAGTGCGCGAACAAGTCCTTGCCTCCGTCCTCGGGGGTAATGAACCCGAAGCCTTTTGCATCGTTGAACCATTTAACCGTACCTGCTGCCATTTTTACGTTCCTGAATAAAGAATAAACACAATCAGCCGTGGGAAACGCCCCGCGGCGAGCTAACGATGGACAGACGTGGACCTGACAGAAACCAGATGCGCCATTGCTTTAATCAACAACAGGCCATAGAAAACCAGGGGACAGAGAGTCAAGCGAAAGCGAGGTGGAGATTACGCTCTTTTTGAGAAGCGCGTTCTGGTGGCTGCGCAATCCGATCTGCCTGCAGGCAGCCAGGTGACCGGCGAACGAAGTCGCGCTTCCGGGGGATCTAAGCGCGCTGCGAGCAGCCGCCAATCTGCCCGTCCCAGCGCGGCGCCAACTGATGTTCGATTCCGAGAAGGTCGAGCACCCGCGCCAGCGTCTGATCGACCATTTGCTCGAAGCTTTGCGGGCGCTGATAGAACGCGGGCAGCGGTGGAAAGATGATGCCGCCCATTAATGTGACGGCTTCCATATTGCGAATGTGCGCGAGATTGAGCGGCGCTTCGCGCGGCAGCAGAATCAGCCTGCGGCGCTCCTTCAAACAGACATCGGCCGCGCGCGAGATCAGATTGTCGGCATAACCGTGCGCGACCGCGGCCAGGGTTTTCATCGAACACGGGGCGATCACCATGCCGTCGGTCCTGAAGGATCCGCTCGCCAGTGCAGCGCCGACGTCTGCGACGCTGTGAACCACGTCGGCCAGCGCTTCGACATCGGCGCGTTTTAAATCGAGCTCCTGATGCACGTTCAGCACGCCGGCCGACGACAGCAGCAGGTGCGTTTCGACATCAAGCGTGCGCAAATGGCGCAGCAGCTGCACGCCGTAAATGGCGCCGGTGGCGCCGGTGATCGCAACGATCAGGCGCCGCATTTGCGGCCTCATTTGCAGCCTAAACGACCTGCGCGTCCTTCAGCAGCGTCTGCAGCTCGCCCGATTCGAACATCTCGGTCATGATGTCCGAGCCGCCCACGAACTGGCCCTTGACGTACAGCTGCGGAACCGTCGGCCAGTTGGAAAAGTCCTTGACGCCCTGCCTTACATCGTCGTCCTCGAGCACGTTGACCGTGATCAGGTTCTTCACTCCGGACTGCTTCAGCAGGGCAATCGCGCGGCCGGAAAATCCGCATTGAGGAAACTGGGAGGTGCCCTTCATGAAGAGCACCACCGGATTCTCGGACACTGTTTTCTTGACGAAATCTTGAGGGTTCATGGCCTGTCACTCTCGCTTGGGTTTTCCGAGTGTAGCGAGCGGCAGCATCCCGTCAAACGCGCCCAATGCACGCACTGGTAATCCTGTCCAGGCCGGCGTCGTCGGTCTGCGTTCTCACATCGAGCCACCTGCGCGCTGCGAGCAGCTTGCGCACTGCGCTTCCCTGATCGTGGCCGTGCTCCAGTGCCAGGCTGCCGCCCGGCACCAGACGCGTAGGGGCACCGTCGATGATCACTCGCAGGCAACTGAGGCCGTTGTCTCCGGCGGCCAGCGCCGGGAGCGGCTCAAAGCGAAGCGCATTCAGATGCGGATCGCCGGCGGCCACGTATGGCGGGTTGCTGACAATCAAATCGAACTGCGTCTCCGGGGCCACTGCGCAGAACCAGCTTCCGTTGCGAAACGAAACGGTGCGCGCCTGCCACCGGTCAGCGTTCGCGCGCGCGATGCCGATCGCTTCCGGCGACAGGTCGGTCGCGGTGATCTGCCATCCGGGCCGCTCGAGCGCGAGCGTGACGGCAATGCAGCCGGAGCCGGTTCCAAGCTCAAGAACGTGTGCTTGAGCGGGCAGGTTCAGGCGCAGTGCGATTTCAACCAGCAGCTCCGTTTCCGGGCGCGGTATCAGAACGGAGGGCGAGACGGCAAACATGCGTCCGTAAAACTCCTTCTCGCCTAGCAGGTAGGCGAGCGGCTCGCCGCTCCGCCGGCGTTGGGCGATCTCATTGAAGCGTTGCACGACGGCTGGCGGCACGCGTTGCTCCGGCCGCGCGATCAGCCGCTCACGCGCGACCCCAAGCTGATGCGCCAGCAACGCGCGCGATTCCTTGGCAGGCAGCCTGCTCGCAGTCAGCAATTCGCCGACCGACGGTCCGCTGCCCAGCGGCATCAAGCGGCTTCGCCCAACGCCGCGAGCAGCTCCGCCTGGTGTTCCGCGGCGAGCTTCTCGGTCAGCTCATCCAAATCGCCGTCCATGATCGCTTCGATTCGATACAGGGTCAGGTTGATGCGGTGATCGGTCACCCGCCCCTGCGGAAAGTTGTAGGTGCGAATGCGCTCCGAGCGGTCGCCCGAGCCGATCAGTGTCTTGCGCGTCGACGCTTCCTTTGCCTGCTGATCCCGCGTCTGCTGATCCTTGATCCGTGCGCCGAGAATCTTCATCGCCCGCTCGCGGTTCTTGTGCTGCGACCGATCGTCCTGGCATTCGACGACGATGTTGGTCGGCAGATACGTGATGCGCACTGCGCTTTCGGTCTTGTTGACATGCTGGCCACCGGCGCCGGAAGCCCGGAACACATCGATGCGGATTTCGCTCGGATCGATCTTCACATCGTCGATCTCGTCGGCTTCGGGCAGCACGGCAACGGTGCATGCCGATGTATGAATGCGTCCCTGCGATTCGGTCGCCGGCACGCGCTGCACTCGGTGCCCGCCCGATTCGAACTTCAGCTTCGAGTACACGGCCGCGCCCACCAGGCGCACGATGACTTCCTTGTAGCCGCCCATATCGGACGAGCTTTCGGAAATCATTTCGCTGGTCCAGCGCTTCCGCTCTGCATAGCGCAGATACATGCGCAGCAGATCGCCGGCGAACAGTCCGGATTCATCACCGCCGGTGCCGGCGCGGATCTCGAGAAAAATGTTGCGATCGTCATTCGGATCTACCGGCAGCAACAGACGCTGCAACTCGTCCGCCAGCGCGGCGATGCGCGCTTTCGAGGAATCGATTTCCTCTTCGGCCAGGGTCTTCATGTCGGGCTCGGCAAGCATCTGCTGCGCGCCCTGCAGATCTCCTTCGGCGCGCGTGTAGTCGTTGAACCGCGTCACCACGGGCTGGATTTCCGCGCGTTCCTGGCCGAGCGAGCGAAAGCGGTTCATGTCGCGCGCCGCGTTCTCGCCCGACAACTGGGAATCAATTTCTTCGAGCCGCCTTGCAAGCTGCTCGAGTTTTTGTCTCATTGAAGATTTCATGAGTTGAAGTCGTTGCGTGTACGAGCTGCGCTCGTACACGCGGTCTGACCCGTTAATCCGAGTAGAAACGAGCGAGCAGCGCCTGCAGGCGTGCATGCTCGGCGTCATCGCCGGCGGCACGCAGTGCGCTCATCGGGTCATGCAGAAACTTGTTGGTCAAGGCATGTGAGAGCTGGTCGATCACGCGCTCGGGCGGCTCGCCCCGGGCCAGCAGCTTCAACGCACGCTGCAGCTCGCGCTGGCGCAATGCGTCCGCGCGGCCGTGCAGATCCTGGATCGTCGGCACCGCGCGGCGCACCCTGATCCACTCTTCGAAATCGCGCACGCGCGATTCGATGATCGCTTCCGCCTGTGCGACGGCAGCCTGGCGCGAGTCGCTGCCGCTCGCAACGACCCGGCCGAGATCGTCGACGGTATGCACATAGACATCGTCCAGCCGCGCCACTTCAGGCTCGACGTCGCGCGGCACCGCCAGGTCGACGATGAACATCGGCTTGTGCCGGCGCGCCCGAATCGCGCGCTCCACCATGCCAAGCCCGATGATCGGCAGCAGGCTCGCCGTGCAGGACACGACGATGTCGAACTTCGCAATCGTGTCGGGCAAGTCGCCCAGCTTTATCGCCCGGCCATGCAGCCGCGACGCCAGCGCTTCGGCGCGCTCGAGCGTGCGATTCGCAACCGTGATCGACTTTGGTCTTTGCGCCGAAAAATGGGTTGCGGTGAGCTCGATCATCTCGCCCGCTCCGACGAACAGCACATCGCTTCCCGCGAGGTCGCCGAAAATCTTCTTTGCAACACGCACTGCGGCCGCCGCCATCGACACCGATTGCGTGCCGATCTCGGTCGTCGAGCGAACTTCCTTGGCCACGGCGAACGTGCGCTGAAACAGATGGTTCAACATCAGGCCCAGCCCGCCAGCGCTGCGCGCGAGCCGCTCGGCCTGCTTCATTTGACCCAGGATCTGCGGCTCGCCGAGCACCATCGAATCCAGGCCGCTGGCGACGCGGAAAGCATGCCGGACGGCATCCACGTGCGGCAGCACATACGAGTGCCGCTGCAGCTCGTCGAGATCCAGCTGCTTTTCGGCCGCCACGAACTCATGCAGCGCGTGCTGCGCGCGCTCCGGCTCTTCGGCAGCGCAATACAATTCGGTGCGGTTGCAGGTCGAAACGATCGCCGCTTCACAGATGCGTCCACCGGCGGGTTCGCGCAACCGCTCGCACAACCGGCCGATCGTGGCGCCCACTTCCTCGGCGACGAAAGCCACACGCTCGCGCACCGCGAGCGGCGCCGTCGTGTGATTCAGGCCAAGAGTCAGAAGCTGCATCGGCAAAGTCTCGCTCGGGTTCGGGATATTCCGCCCACCAGCCCGCAATTTAAGCCCGCAAAGGGCGCTGGAATTATAGGTTGCGACCCGCCGTTGCGAGGCACCGAATATGGCCGATGAACATGAGAATATGGCTTAACCTGATGCCGATGCCGTCTGCCGCCATGACCGTTCCACCCGCCCGCCGATCGAAGAAAGAGCCGGTCGCGACGGTGGTACCGTCGACGCCACGCGATATCGCCCGAATTGCGAGCGAATGCCGCAAGATCGTCACGCGGCGTGCGCTGATCTCGGCCGGCGCTTCGGTAGTTCCGCTGCCGGGTGTCGATGTTGCCGTGGACATCACGATGTTGATGCGCATGCTGGAAGAGGTCAACCAGCGCTTCGGGCTGACGCCGGATCAGATCGAACAGCTGGCGCCTCAGCGGCGCTTGTTTGCCTACCAGTCGGCCATGGCGGTCGGCAGTGCTTTCATCGGCCGCATCGTCACCCGTCAGCTGGTGATCAGGCTGCTGAAAACCATCGGCGTGCGATTGAGCGCGAAACAGGCGGCCAGGTATGTTCCGTTTGCCGGCCAGGCGTTTGCCGCCTCGCTGTCGTTTGCAGCGCTAAAGGCGCTCGGCGACCGCCACGTCGAGGATTGCGTGCGAGTCGCCGAAGCGCTGGTCGAACTTCGAGACGACAACGTCGTCGCCACGTACTAGATCACCTTGTCTCGCACCAGCGCCTCGCCGATCGTCTTGGCGAAATCCTGAATAGTCTGCTGCATCGAACTGGTCGGCACCGTCGTCGACGACCCGGACCATAGCAGCGTGTATTCCTTTACATCGAACAGCCGCGTATCGACGAGCACGTTCTGCACGGCATAGACGCTCGGTGGTATCGAGTACGCGGCCGACCAGAACCCGTGGTAGTAGCCATAAAAGCCCGGCCATCCAAAGCCGAAGGGTGGCCCGGCCACCAATCCCGGCGACACCCGGACTTCATTCGTCACGCTGACGGTGCGCGAGATCAGCACCGCATCGGCGCCGATATTCGACAGCGCCGCCTGAATCGCCTGCTGTTCTGCCGGCCCGTCGCCGGGCAGCGCCTTGTACGACTGCACTCCCTTGACGCCGCGCGCACCGAGCTGCGCCACCATCGCGTCTTCATAAATGCGGCGCGCGGTCGAATCGCGGTTAATTCCCATCACCATCACGCTTTTCACCGGCAAGCGATTGCCGGCCTGCGGGTTTACCCATTGGGCATTCAGCGCAGTGCTGGTGGCGCAACTTGCCAGGGCCAGCACCGCTGCCGCGAGCAGCACGCTTTGCAGCGTTCCGGTCAATCTTGATTTCATCGTCATCTCCTGACAGTGCTAACTCTGATAGCGGCCGAGCCGCACTTGCGTGTTTCCCGGCCTCAAATGCCGCATCGAGGGCATGACCAGCACCGTGTCGTCATACGGCGCCAACCACACCTTCTCGCCATCACGTGCAATAGGCATGCCGGCCCTCGGGACGATTCCCAAGCCTTCGAGCGGCACCAGGAACTCGAAGTTCATCGACCGGGCGACCACCGGTTCGGTGACACGAATCACGCGCTGTTGTACCGGCGGCTGCAGGCGCAGTCGCGCTTCGATCGACCCGGAAGTCAAGCTACCGGCGGCCGCGAGGAAGCGCAACATCGTGTCTATCGCCACGTCGACTGCGGATTTTTCCCAGTGCTGTCCGCATTCGATCAGCAGTGCGGCGCGTGGACTGGCCGGGTCGTTGAAGCTGCCGCGGTCGCGCATGCGCAACCCGGCCGGGTGCCCGGTGTCCAGCAGCAGATCGGCCGGAACCACGACCTTGCGAGCCAGTGCAACGTGCTTGTCGATCATGCCGCACACCATGATGGGGCGACACGGCTCATGCATCGAGTGAATGTCGAGCAGGAAATCGGCAGCATCGACGAACGGCTGCAGCTTGCGCGCGCGGCGCAATTCGAGCGAATCGCGGGCGCCGAAGAGCGCCTCGTCGGCCCACACGCGGTTGTAATCCTCGTCGATATAGCGCGAGGCATCCGGATCGTCGAAGTCGAAGCGCGCGTACGCCTCGACATTGGCAAATGCGACTATCAGCTTGCCGTTCTCGGGCCGGATCTTCTCGCGCAAAAGATAGTCGAGCGCATGCGCTCCGCAGTACTCGTTGCCATGCGTCAGCGCCTGCAGCATCACGGCCGGCCCGGCATGGCCGGAGTCGATGACGTGCACGTAATCGACTCCCGTGTTGCCCTGCCTGTAGCGCGCTATATCGGGCGGCTGTACATCGACGGGAAAGTGAGCCACGTGGTGATTCTTCACTTGCTCAGGCACGACGCGACTCCTTTCCGATGTACTGAATGATCGCCTCGATCAACGCCTGCAGCTTGCGCTGCAGCGGGGCGAAGCCGGCGTTGCGTTGGCGTGTGTCTTCATTCATGTAAAGGTGTTTGTTGATTTCGAGCTGCAGCGAATGGCGGCCGGCGGCGGGATTCGAGTAGGCCTTGACCAGCTCGACGCCTTTGTAGGGATCGTTGACCTTGACGCTATGCCCCATCGCGGCGAGCGCGGTGCGGACGAACTCGGTAAACGCCGGATCGCAGGTCGTGCCGTCGCGGTCGCCGAGGACAAAGTCGGCGCGCGTGGTTCCTTCGCCGCCTTCACCCATTTTGCCCGCCACCGATTTCATCGAGTGGCAGTTGATGTGGTACACGCCGCCGAAGCGCGCACGTGCACGGTCCATCAGGTCACGCAGCGCGCGGTGGTACGGGACATGGCAGCGTTCGATGCGCCCGAGCACTTCCTCGACCTGCAGCCTGCGGCCGTAGATTGCACGGCCGTCGTCCAGCGTGCGCCAGATCAGCGATTTGCCGATCGTCGCCTTGCCGCTCGGATGATGAGCGTGCGGCCAGGTGCCGCCTTCGATCAGATCGAGGTCGATGTCGCCGGCATGCCGATTTGCGTCGAGATAGGTGCGCGGCGTTTGCGCCGCAAGCAGGGGAACGCCAAGCTCGGTCCCCGGCATGTAAAGCTCGTCGACGAAACAGTCCTCGCCGTCGCGCAGGTCGAACTCCGAGACGATCGCGTCGAAGTCGGCCGGAAACTGCACGCCCGAATGCGGTGAGTCGAGCACCAGCGCAATGTGCGGCTCATTCGGACCGTGCAGCCGAAACGTCGGATCTTTCATTGATCTCTCATTGAATCTGATCATTCAAATGGCACGCCGACCAGCGCGCCGGCGCGATCTCGCGCAGCGCCGGCACTTCAATCGAACAGCGCGGCATCGCGTGCGGGCAGCGCGGATGAAAGTGGCAGCCCGGCGGCGGTGCCAGCGGCGACGGAATCTCGCCCTTGATCGGCACGAATGTGCGGCGTTTGCGATCGATGCGCGGCACTTCGGCCAGCAGCGCTTGGGTGTACGGGTGATTCGGCTGCGCAAATAGCTGCTCTGTCGGCGCGATCTCCACCACGCGCCCAAGGTACATCACCACCACGCGATTCGACAGATGCCGCACCACGCCGAGGTCATGACTGATGAAAAGATACGTTAGCTGGAACTGATCGCGCAGATCCATGAACAGGTTCAGCACCTGCGCCTGGATCGAGACATCGAGTGCGGCGACCGCTTCGTCGCACACCAGAAACTCGGGCTTGACCGCCAGCGCCCGCGCGATACCGATGCGTGCCCGCTGGCCGCCGGAGAACTGGTGCGGATAGCGGCGCACGAAACCGGCGTCAAGCCCGACCCGTTCGAGCAATTGCGCGACATAGCTCTCAACCTGCTTGGCGTCGATCAGGCCATGCACGCGCGGTGCTTCGCCGATGATCTCGGCAACGCGCATGCGCGGGTTCAGCGATGCGAACGGATCCTGAAAAATCATCTGGATCGGACGGCGGGCCCCGTTGATGTGCGCCACCGGCTCGCCTCGATAACGCACGGCGCCGCCGCTCGGCGCGTACAGACCGCAAGCCACGCGGCCCAGAGTCGATTTGCCGCAGCCGGATTCGCCCACCAGTCCCACGACTTCACGTTCGTGCACCGTGAAGCTGACTTCATCGACCGCGTGCACCGTGTGCTCGCTGACCCGTGCGCCAATCGTGCGGGCAAATTTCTCGATCACATCAAGCCGCTTCGAAAAGCGCTTTGAAACGGCGTCGAATTCGAGCAACGCGTTCATGCCGCTTGTTCCGGGTACTGCAGAGGGAAATGGCAACGCAGTTCGCGCTGATCGATTTCGGCAAGCGGCGGCATCGTTTCGCACGCGGCCGCGGCACGCGAACAGCGGCTCCGAAACGAGCAGCCGGGCGGAAGCCTCAGCATCGACGGTGTGGAGCCGCTGATCTGCCGCAGCCGTTGGCCCGGCGCCGCGGTGGTCGGCACCGAATCGAGCAGCCCGCGCGTATACGGGTGGCGCGGCGTGTCAAGCACGTCGGTCGCGTCCCCGCTCTCGACGATCCGGCCCGCGTACATCACGGCAATGCGATCCGCCAGCCCGGCGACCACTGCAAGATCATGCGTGATCCAGACCAGCGCGGTGCCTGATTCGCGCACCAGCTTCTGCATCTCGTACAGGATTTGGCCCTGCACGGTGACGTCGAGCGCGGTGGTCGGTTCGTCGGCAATGATCAAGGCGGGGCTGTGCAGCAGTGCGATCGCGATCGCAACGCGCTGCCGCATTCCGCCGGAAAACTGATGCGGATACTGCGCCAGGCGCTCGGCCGGTGACGCGATGCCGACGCGCGCCAGCGTTGCGACAGCGCGTGCGCGCGCCGACTCGCGCGAAACGCTTTCGTGCGCCAGCACGGTCTCGACCATCTGCGTTTCGATCGACAGGACCGGGTTCAAGGTCATCATCGGGTCCTGAAAGATCATCGCGATGCGCTTGCCGCGCAACGCTCGCATGCTTTCGACGGAAGCGCCGATCAACTCCTGCCCGTCGAACACGATGCTGCCGCCGGCGATCCGACCGGGCGGGTCGATCAGACCGAGAATCGAAAAGCCGGTCACCGACTTGCCGGAGCCCGATTCGCCGACCAGGCCAAGCACTTGGCCGCGCGCAAGGTCGAACGAGACATCGGCCACCGCCGCGAGCACGCCATCGCGGGTGTGAAACTCGGTGCGCAGGTCGGTGACGGAGAGCAAGGACATATTCCGTCACCCCCGCGCAGGCGGGGGTCCAGTGTCGTTCCAAGAAAGTCGCTGGATTCCCGCGTGCGCGGGAATGACACTGCAGGTGCGCATCATCATCGCGACAGTCGCGGATTCAAGATATCGCGCAACTGATCGCCCACCAGATTGATCGCCAGAATCGTCAGCAGCAGTGCAATTCCCGGGTACATGCTGATCCAGTACTTACCCGACATCAGCACCTCGTAGCCGTTGGCAATCAGCAGGCCGAGCGACGGTTCGGTCGGCGGCAGCCCCAGCCCGAGGAACGACAAGGTGGCTTCGAGTGCAATCGCATGTGCGACCTGCACGGTGCCGACGACGATCAGCGGCGGCAGCGCGTTCGGCAGCAGGTGCCGCAACACGATGCGTGCGCCGGACAGTCCGAGCGAGCGCGCCGCCTCGATGTACTCCTTGTTGCGCTCCACCAGAGCGGCCGAGCGTGCGGTGCGTGCGTAGTACGCCCATTGCACGGTGACCAGCGCAATGATGATCTTGTCGACGCCTTTGCCGAGCACCGCCAGCAGGATCAGCGCCACCAGGATTGCCGGGAAGCCGAGTTGAATATCGACAATGCGCATCACGATCTGCTCGAAACGACCACCGAGGTACGCCGCGAGCACGCCGAGGATCGAGCCGATCGTCAACGCGATCACGCCCGAGACGACACCGACCATCAGCGACACGCGCAGCCCGTAGATAATGGCCGACAACATGTCGCGCCCCTGCCCGTCCGTGCCCAGCAGGTAGGTCATGCCATCCAGGCTGGTCGAGCCGGGCGGCTGCCGCGAGTCCATCAGATCGAGCTTCGCCAGGTCGTATGGGTTCTGCGGCGCGATCCACGGTGCAAACAGCGCGAGCACGACGATCACGATCAGCATCGCCAGCCCGAACATCGCGATTCTGCTTTCGGCAAACTGCGAGGCGAAGCGACGCCACGGCAACTGCGCGCGATCGATCGGCGTGATTCCGGCCACGCCTCCAGTTTCGATCGCGTTGGTGCTCATGCCTGTTGCACGTCAGCCAGGCGAACCCGCGGATCGAGCATCGAGTACATCAGATCGACCACCAGGTTGATCACGATGAACATGAAGACGACCACCAGCAGATATGCAACGACGACCGGCCGGTCGAGCTGAAAGATCGAATCGATCACCAGCTTGCCCATGCCGGGCCACGCGAAAATCGTCTCGGTCACTACCGCGAATGCAATCACCGAACCGAGCTCGAGCCCGATCACGGTGACCAGCGGAATCATGATGTTCTTCAGCAGGTGAACGCCGATCACGCGCCGGTCGGAAAGCCCCTTGGCGCGCGCAAACTTGATGTAGTCGAGCAGGCTTTGCTCGCGTACCTGCGCGCGCGTCAGCCGGATGATCAGCGAGAGCTTGAACAGCGCGAGATTGATCGCGGGCAGCAGCGCGTACCGCAGCCCTTCCCAGTTAAAGATCGACAACTGCAGGCCGAGCACCTCGGTAGTCGGCCCGCGACCGGTTGACGGCAGCCATCCGAGCTGCACCGCGAACACCATGATCAGAATCAGGCCGACCCAGAAAGTGGGCAGTGAAAAGCCGAGAATCGAGCCGGCCATGATCGCCTTCGCTACCGGGCCGTGCGGACGCAGCCCGGCGTACAGCCCGAGCGGAATGCCGAGCGCAACGGCAATCACCATCGCCAGGAACGCCAGCTCGAGCGTTGCCGGCATGCGCTCGAAAATCACTTCGAGCGCCGGACGCGCGTAGACAAAGGAATTGCCGAGGTTGCCGGTAAACGCGCCGCCGACGAAGCTCAGGTACTGCTCGTGAATCGGCTTGTCGAGCCCGAGCGCTTTGCTCGCGCGCTCTTTCTCGATCTGATCAGCGGCGGGGTTGACGAGTATTTCGACCGGGTCGCCAACGAGATACAGCCCCCCGAAGACGAGCAGCGAGGTGACCGCCAGGACCAGCGCCGTTTGCGCCAGGCGACGCAGGATGTAGACGGTCATGCGGCGCGCCTCGTGGTCAAGCGCGCGTTAAACGGCTCAGCGAACTGTCGTTCCCGCGCAAGCGGGAACCCAGTC
>JBGSWY010000553.1:0-5785 GCA_041751715.1 Burkholderiaceae bacterium | reverse complement strand
GACGCGAGCAGCGAAACGTAGTTCGATTGCCACCGCGAACGTGATCTTGCGCCGCGAACCGTGCTTCGCAAGCGCTTCACACCCCACCGCGTAGCCTGCTCTGCGTCATGGCTAAGGCTGCGAACGCATGTGGTCCGCAGCACCGCCCGGGCCGCAACACCCGACCCCTCCTATTCGAGATCACTCATGCAGACCCTCTTCAGTCGCAACAAGGCAAGCAAGATCGTGGCTATCCTCCTCGGCGTCGCCGGCGCCATCGGCGCCCTGTGGTGGGCAGTCTTCGCCCTCAAACCCTACGAGATCACACCTGAGCAGTTGAGCGCGCGCTACTCGCACACCGCGCCGTCCTCCAAGGAAGCGGTGATGCAGCTCGGCGCCGCAGAAGCGATCACGGTGGGCAGCACTCAGGCGTGGGCTGTTGATTTGAGCTTTACCAGTTTCGACGGGGTGCAGGCCATCGGCCGCGTCGTCTACCCCACCGATCCGCGAGAGCACTACGCGACGACCCCACGGCGGCCAGTGCTGCTGGCGTTGCACGCCATGGGCCGGACGCATTGGCGCTGGTGGCAGGCCGAATACAAGGGTCGCGCCACAATCGAGGCCACGCACCTGTTGGCTGAACGCGCCTTGCAGTTGGGCTACGCGGTGCTGGCGCTCGACGCTCGCGGGCACGGCGCGCGCAAGGATCCCGACCGGCCTCTGATCGCGCGAGACTTGCTGAATGACCTGCATTGGTGGGGCAAACGCGAGCCTTACGAACGCCTGATCGTCGACACGGTCAAGGACTACCGCGTCTTGATGGACTGGGTGGAGCAGCAGCCCCAGTTTGACGCCGCGCAGATTCGTGCAGTTGGGTACAGCATGGGGGCGCAGATGGCTCTACTGCTGGCCGGCAGCGACTCTCGCGTACGCAGCGTGGCCGCGATGGTGCCGCCGCACTTGGACAACAAGGTCGCCGCAGTCTCGCCCCGCAACTTGGCATCGAGACTGGCCAATGTCGAGGTCTGGCTGCTGACAGCGGAAGACGACGAGCACGCTACTCGATCGGACAACGCGGCTCTGTTCGCCTCACTGCCCGGAGCCAGTCGCCAACACCTGACTTTCCCCGGCGGCCACGTCCTGCCTGCTACGTATGTGGATCGGCTGGGGCCTTGGCTCGCGTCGGCGGCGAACAGGGCGATGGCGGCCAACCGCGGCTCCCCGGAAGAGGGCGTTGCGCGGAAGCCGTGATCGCGCGCATGGCCACGGCATGGGCCGGGCATGCCCTGTTGCCCGTGGCTAGCGTTTCGATGGATGCTCGAGGAGGCAGTGGCCAATCAGTTCGTCCGCGCAGCACCGCTGGTGTCGCGGCGTCGCACGTGAACGCTGCCGACGAGCGGCCTAACTTCGCCTCGCAGCGGATGCGCCAAAAGCGGCGCGCCGCTGGTTACGGCTGCTTCGGCGCTGTGACTCGCGACCGCTTTCGGAATCCGGTTAAGGCAGCTGTGGGTCCGAATGCGGTCGGCATCGTGTGATTCAATCTATTCAGACATGTTGTTCGGTCGATTCCAGGACATGCTAACTACCTTTCACGCACGATCTCGCGGAATCGCATCGAGGTAGTTGCTCAGATTCTCTGCACCGAGCGGCTTGATCATCGTAATCATCACATGCGTGCGATGGCCCATCACATACTCGCCCTCGCGTCGTACCTCGACGTATCCGACTCGCCGCCAGAACGCCTCTGCGCGAGTATTGGCAGCGACCACACCGAGCCTCAGCCATCTCGCGCCGTGTTCCATTGCCCAATGTTCATAAGCGTCGGAAACACGCCGCGCCAGGCCGGTGCCGTGCGTTCGCGTTGCAGTCATCAAGAAGCCCAGGTGGTGGACGCCGACAGCCATCAAATCAGTAGCGACGTCAATCTGTGCGCAGATTTCTCGACTCGATACATTTGCACCAGAAACTGCAGATGTTCGCTGTAGCTCATATCTACGGGCGGATGCTGCTCGAAGCGTCGGGCGGCGGAATCGGCCGCCGGCGGATGGCCGCATGTCAACAGCCAGTATTCCGGATTCGCTTCTTCAAACGCCTGCAGCTCAGCGATCTCTCCGGCGTCGAGCTCGCTTGCGAAAAACTCGTCCGTCCGGAAACCGCGACAACGCGTCACAGCTTCAGCGCCATCACCTTTTCGCCGTCCTCTTCCTCACCGGTGTACTCGAACCCGAACGAACCGTAGAAGCGTCCGAGAGCGTCCACGTTGCGCCTGTGCGACACGAGCAGTTTCTCTGCCCCGGGACGCGTGCGCACGTGGTCGATCAGCAACTTGACGGCGGCGTGCCCCAGCCCTTTGCGTTGATGCGCGTGGTCGATCATCAGCCGCCACAAAAAGAAGTGCGGGTCTTCCGGTTTTTCTGTCAGGGTCGGGTCGTACAGCATCACGAAGCCGACGGGAGTTTCGTCTTCATAGATCGCACGGAACCAAGCCTCGTCGTAAAACGACGCTTCTGCGATCGACACTGCGTTGGGAGCGACCTGCGTTGCGCCGTCGCCAGCGTCAAGCTTGCAGATCGCGCGCAGCGTTTCGCGCGTGACGGGTTTTAGCGAGACATTCATGAGGGTTGCGATAATCGCACTTTGCAACCCGAAAAGTAACTGATGGCAGTCAAATGCGGCATCGTCGGCTTGCCGAACGTCGGCAAGTCGACACTTTTCAACGCGCTTACCAAGGCCGGCATTGCTGCCGAGAACTATCCGTTCTGCACGATTGAACCGAATGTCGGCATTGTCGAAGTGCCCGATCCTCGATTAGGTGCGCTGGCCGCGATCGCGAAACCCGACAAGGTGATTCCGGCCGCGGTCGAATTCGTCGATATCGCCGGGCTCGTTGCCGGCGCAAGCAAGGGCGAAGGTCTGGGCAATCAGTTTCTCGCGAACATCCGCGAGTGCGATGCCATTGCACACATCGTGCGCTGCTTCGAAAACCCGAACATCGTGCATGTGTCGGGCAAGATCGATCCCATTTCGGATATCGAAGTGATCGATACCGAGCTTGCGCTGGCCGATCTGGCGACCGTAGACAAGCAGCTTGCGAAATACAGCAAGGTGGCGAAGTCGGGCCAGGGTTTGGAAGCCAAGGAGGCCAAGCGTCTGGTCGATGTGCTGGAAAAAATCCTGCCGGCGCTCAATCGGGCCCGGCCCGTGCGCAGTCTTGACCTGAATCCCGAGGAGCGCGCAATCGTTCGCCCGCTGTTCCTGCTGACCGCCAAGCCGGTGATGTACGTGGCGAACGTCGAAGAGCACGGATTCGCGAACAATCCTTTGCTGGATCAGGTGCGCGCACGGGCCGCCAGCGAAAACGCTCCGGTCGTTGCCGTGTGCGCAAAGATCGAGGCCGAGATTGCCGATCTCGCGGAAGAAGATATGGCGATTTTTCTGGCCGACATGGGCATGCAGGAGCCGGGACTGAATCGCGTGATCCGCGCCGGCTACACGCTGCTTAACCTGCTCACTTACCTGACCGCAGGGCCGAAGGAGGTTCGAGCGTGGACAGTGACCAAGGGCTCGACCGCACCGCAGGCCGCCGGCGTCATTCACACCGACTTCGAAAAAGGCTTCATCCGCGCAGAGACCATTGCGTTCGATGACTATGTGAAGTTCAAGGGGGAAACCGGCGCCAAGGATGCGGGCAGGATGCGACTGGAAGGAAAAGACTACGTCGTGCGCGACGGCGACGTAATGCACTTCCGTTTCAATGTATGAGTGAGAACGCATCGATCGATGCGCTGTGGCTGTACCCGATCAAGGGATGTCGCGGCTTCAGCGTTCCGACCGCGACGCTTGCGAAAACCGGACTCGAGGTCAACGGAATCGGCGATCGCGAATGGGTCGTGGTCGACCACCACGGCGAATTTCTGAGTCAGCGCGAGCTGCCGAAAATGGCGCTGATACAGGCGCGTTTGACCGGCGATTCGTTGCGGCTCAAGGCGCCCGGAATGCTGGGACTCGACGTGCCGTTTGAATCCGAAGGCGATGTGCTCAAAGTGCGCGTGTGGAACGATGAAGTCGCAGCGGTCACTCAAGGCGAACTCACCGACGCCTGGTTCTCGCAGTTTCTCGGACTATCGTGTCGCCTGATGCGCTTCGATCCCGAGGCGAAGCGAGTCTCGAACCGCAAGTACACCGGCGTGATCGAGGCGCAGTACAAATTCGCGGATGCATTTGCACTGCTGGTCTGTTCGGCCACATCGCTGGCCGACTTGAATGCGCGTCTTGCTGCGAAAGGACAGGAGCCGATCACGATCGAGCGCTTTCGGCCAAACATCGTGCTCAACAGCATCGAAGCCTTCGACGAGGATTACGTCGAAACTTTCACGATCGGCCAGGCTCGGCTGCAGGTCGCCAAGCCGTGCGTGCGATGTACAGTGCCGAACGTGAATTTCGAAACCGGTGAAGCGGGTTTCGAGCCGGGCGACACGCTGGCAACCTATCGCAATAACGCGCAGGCCGGCGGCATCACGTTCGGCGTCAACGCAATCGTCGAATCGGGAGCCGGCACGCAGTTGTCGGTTGGAGATGCAGTCGAGTTCAGCCTGCGCTTCTAGGCAGTCCGCGATAAGTCCACGCGCGCCACAACGCTTCCAGCGGTCCCTGTTTGATCCGGCTCAACCACAGACGGCTCAACATGATCTGAAAAGCGAAGATCACCAAAGCCAGCGCGGCCGTTTGCGAGTAACTCAGGTGCGGCCCAAGCGCCAGCCCCCAGCCGGATAGCAGCGCACCCATTGCAACCGATTGCAGAAAATAATTCGTCAGCGGCATGCGTCCGGCCGGCGCAAGCAAACGCACGATCGCTTCGGGCGCATGGCGAATAAAGCTCGCCGCATAGAGAAAAGCCAGGGTCACACTCAACAACTGAGGCACGATTGCGCCGAGCGTCGTGGCGCCAAGGCCATTTTCGACTGTTTCGATCAGAGCCCAGTACCCGTATAAAAGTCCCGCCGGCACTCCGATCAAAAGCCCAAGCCATGCAGCATTGCGCCATGCGCGCGCATTGCGATCCTGCAGCCAACCGGCTCGCTGCGCCCACATTCCGGTCAACATCAGAGCGACGGTCATCGGAAGGCCGAATAGATTGCCGATAACGACGCTCCCGAATTCTTCAGCGCGCAGCGGCAACTGATCGATATAGCCGAAGGTGGCAAAACCCTCGAAGTTGGCCTGGACTGAAGGCGCGATGTCTTGCGGTGCCGGCGCAACCTGGCCGGAGAGAAACAGGGCGAAAAAACTGAACATCGCGGTGCCGATCCACCAGTACAGCGCGGCACGCCCGATTCCCCCGGCGTCTTTATCGACGTAAGCCAGCAGCAGCAGGCCGGCGAGCGCGTACATGTTCGTGATATCTCCGTAATAGAAAAACAAACCATGCAGCACGCCGAAGACGAACAGAAACACCATACGGCGCAGGTAGATCCGCCTGGGTGCATCGCTTCTCTCACTGAGCTTGACGTAGAGCAGCGAAAATCCGGCGCCAAAGAGCATCGCGAACAGCGGCATGAACTTCAAGTTGATGACCGCAGCGGTCGCGAAGTAAACGAAGCGATCGAGCGCAACGGCGTCAGGTTCAAGATAGCCGATCGGATTCGTGGCGCCGTATAAAAAAGATTGAATGTTGATCAGCAGAATGCCGAGAAGGGCAAAACCCCGCAGTCCGTCGATGCGCTCGTCGCGCGCCGTCGTGCTTGCACCGCTAGGCGTCATCAAGTCCCGATGCGCCCATCTGCGCCATCTTGGCCTTCAGCCATCG
>JBGSWY010000552.1:0-3496 GCA_041751715.1 Burkholderiaceae bacterium | reverse complement strand
TCTCATGCGCACCAGAAATCCGTGCGTGCGAGCGCGCTTGACCTTGGAAGGTTGATAAGTTCGTTTAGTGGCCATCAAACTCTCTGCGCGTAGGCGAAAAAGCGCATCATTAGACGCGATCGGGTGAATCGCTGTCAAACGACGGCGATGTCCAAGAGCTTAGCGATTGGAAACAGCGCCGTCGCCCCGGCAGGCTTTAAGCCGGGGCCCATACGGCATGGGCGCGAAAGTCTGGATTCCGGCTTGCGCGGGAATGACAACAAGGCGGCTCGTCCAAGGCATTGCAATTGATTCGCCCGAAATGCGTTTCTGCTGTGGATAACCGCGTGCGCGATGGGTAGAATTCACCACTTCGCCAGTACTGCTGCATGTCCTGCGCAGTAACCGGGGACCGGGCGAAAGCGATGCCGATACGCGCATAGCATCTGCGCAGGCAATGAGCACTTTCGCAAGTACAAAGAAAAAGCTAGCCGCGGGGCCGTAAACCTAATGATGCATCTCTGGAATGACTGCTCGCGGCTTCTTGAAAGCGAGCTGACACCGCAGCAGTTCTCCGCCTGGATCAAGCCGCTTAAAGCACTCGAGTTCAACGAGTCGACCGCCACCCTGACGATCTGTGCGCCCAACCGCCTGAAGCTCGATGCGATTCGCTCCCAGTTTTCGGAGCAGATTGCCGGGGCCGTTGCAAAGGTGATGCAGCGTCCGATCAGCATCGTGTTTGCGGTCGAGGACGGCTACCCCAGCCAGCGCTTTCCGTTGAATGGCGCTCTCAGTGACGGCGCGCCTGCGGCACAAAGCGGCCCTTCACCTTCTGCTGCAACGCCAACGACCGCAGCCACCGAGCAGCTCGAGCGCGCGCGGCTCAATCCGAACCTGACGTTTGACACTTTCGTCACCGGCAAGGCCAATCAGCTGGCGCGTGCCGCGGCGATGCAGATCGCAGAGAATCCCGGCGGCTCGTACAACCCGCTGTTCCTGTATGGCGGCGTCGGCCTGGGCAAGACACATTTGATCCACGCTGTGGGCAACGGCGTTCTGGCGCGCGCACGCGGCGCCAAGGTGCGCTACATCCACGCCGAGCAGTATGTCAGCGACGTGGTGCGCGCTTACCAGCGCAAGGCGTTTGACGATTTCAAGCGCTACTACCACTCGCTTGATCTGCTGTTGATCGACGATATCCAGTTCTTCGCCGGCAAGGCACGCACGCAGGAGGAGTTTTTCTACGCCTTCGAGGCGCTGGTCGCGGGCCGCAAACAGATCATCATCACCAGCGATACGTATCCGAAGGAACTGAAGGATATGGAAGACAGGCTGGTATCGCGCTTCGCCTCCGGACTAACGGTGGCGATTGAGCCGCCCGAGCTCGAGATGCGAGTCGCGATCCTGCTAAAAAAGGCCGAAGTCGAAGGTGCGCTGCTGAAGGAGGACGTGGCGTTTTTTATTGCCAAGAATCTGCGCAGCAATGTGCGCGAGCTGGAAGGCGCGCTGCGCAAGGTGATGGCGTATTCGTCTTTTCACGGCAGGCTGATCACCGTCGACGTGGCACGCGAAGCGCTGAAGGATCTGCTGTCGGCGTCAACCGCGCAGGTCACGGTGGAGCTGATTCAGAGAACGGTCGCCGATTTTTACAAGATCAAGGTCGCCGACATGTACAGCAAGCGCCGGCCGATCGCGATCGCGTTCCCGCGGCAAGTGGCGATGTACCTGGCCAAGGACCTGACGCAAAAAAGCCTCCCTGAGATTGGCGAGCTGTTCGGCGGGCGCGACCACACCACCGTGCTGCATGCCGTGCGCAAGATCAGTGGCGAGCGGAGCAAGAATCCGGAAATGAATCACGCGCTGCATGTACTCGAGCAGACGTTAAAAGGCTGACGAAAGCCTGTGGACAGACCTGTATCGGCTGGGGATAGGTGTGGATGGATCACCACTGGCGTCGCCTGTACGTCTGAGTTGTCCTTTCCGTCCACAGCGAGTGCACACGCAGGCAGATGGCTTGTCCACAGCACTGCGCGCGTGCCAAGTGCTTGATGCATCGGCTTTCGTTCAGCTTGTCCCCGTGCGAGCGCTGCTCTATTACTTACTAATTACTAATATGAAGATTAAAAGGACATAAAGAATGCAACTCGTCAAAGCCAGTCGTGATGCGTTGCTCAAGCCATTGCAGATTGTCAGCGGCATAGTCGAGCGTCGCCAGACCTTGCCGATTCTCGGCAACATCCTGGTCCGCAAGGATGGCGAAAAAGTATCGTTCACCGCCACCGATCTGGAAATCCAGATTCAGACCAGCGCCGATATCGGCAGCGGAAAGGAAACGGCCGCGACCACGATCGCCGCCCGCAAACTGGTCGACATCCTGCGCGCGCTGCCCGATGCCGACGTGCAGATGTCGCTCGCCAACAAGAAAATGGCGGTCGCCAGCGGCAAGAGCCGGTTCAACCTGCAAACACTGGCGGCCGAAGAATTTCCGACGGTCGCGCAGGCCGAGTTCACAGCGGACTTTTCACTGCCTGCAGCGACGCTGAAGTATCTGCTCGGCATGGTTCACTTCGCGATGGCGCAGCAGGACATCCGCTACTACCTGAACGGAATGCTGCTGGTGGTCGACGGCACGACGGTGCGCGCTGTTGCCACCGACGGCCACCGGCTGGCGCTGGCCGAAGTCAGCAAGCCCGATGCGTCGAGCAAAGTTGAAGCGATCGTGCCGCGCAAGACGATCCTCGAACTGGCGCGGCTGCTGCCTGATTCCGAAGATCCGGTGCGGGTGCAGATGGCAGCCAACCAGGCCAAGTTCAGCTTCGCCGACATCGAGCTGATTTCGAAACTGGTCGAGGGCAAGTTTCCGGACTATCAGCGCGTCGTCCCGGCCGCCAACACCAAGGTTTTTGCGATCAACCGCGAGGACCTGATGCATGCGTTGCAGCGCGCCGCGATCTTGACGACCGACAAATTCAAGGGCGTGCGCATGCTGCTGGGCACGGGCAGCCTCAAGATCAATTCGACCAACGCCGATCAGGAAGACGCGCAGGAGGAATTAGAGATCGGCTACGAGGGTGAGCCTCTTGATATCGGCTTCAACGTCAACTATCTACTGGATGTGCTGGCCAATTTGAAGAACGACCAGATCAGCTTCTCGCTGGGCGATGCGCTCGGCAGTGCATTGATCACCATGCCGGATTCCGACAAGTTCAAGTACGTTGTCATGCCGATGCGAATCTAGGCGAACGCGGGAATTCATGTCAGCAGTGCCAGATCAACCCCAGATGAACCAGCCGCAGCCCGACGGCAGGGCGGACTATGGCGTCAGCAGCATCCAGATCCTCGAGGGGCTGGAGGCGGTGCGCAAACGGCCGGGGATGTATATCGGCGATACGCACGACGGCACCGGGCTGCATCACATGGTGTTCGAGGTGGTCGACAACTCGGTGGACGAGGCGCTGGCCGGCTACTGCGACGACATCATCGTCACGATTCATACCGACAATTCGATCTCGGTGGT
>JBGSWY010000551.1:0-14219 GCA_041751715.1 Burkholderiaceae bacterium | reverse complement strand
CGAGACGCTGCGCGCGGCCGCACCGTGGCAGCGCGTGCGAGCGCGCGCGGCCACGAACGCTGCCGGGGCCATTCACATATCACCGCGCATTCAAGTCCGGCGCGAAGATTTCCGTATCAAGCGCTTCAAACAGCGCACCCGAACCACGACGATTTTCGTCATCGATGCTTCGGGCTCAACAGCATTGCATCGCATGGCAGAAGCCAAGGGTGCGGTCGAGCTGTTGCTCGCCGACAGCTACGTCCGGCGTGACCGCGTGGCGTTGATCGCGTTTCGCGGAACGAGCGCCGAGCTGTTGCTGCCGCCCACTCGTTCCCTGGTGCGCGCCAAGCGCAGTCTTTCAAATCTGCCGGGAGGCGGCGGCACTCCGCTCGCCGCCGGCATCGATGCCGCGGCGACGCTCGCTGATTCTTTGCAGCGTGGTGGCGATACCGCTATCGTCGTCGTGCTGACCGACGGCCGCGGAAACATCGCGCGTGACGGCTCCTCCGATCGCGGTCGCGCGGCTGAAGATTCGATCTCCGCCGCGCGCCGCCTGCGCGTCGCCGGCTTTGCTTCGCTGCTGATCGACACATCGCCGCGGCCGCAACCGCAGGCCGAGAAGCTCGCCACCGACATGGGAGCGCGCTATCTTCCGCTGCCGCACGCGGATGCCAACACTCTCTCGCGTGCGGTTCGCATAACGACCAGCGCGGTGAATGGATAGACGTTTGCGCTGGGACAGCGACGGGCGCGATTGGCCCCATCGCAAAGCCAGCCGTTTCGTCTCAGCAGCCGGGCTGAGATGGCACGTACAGGTGATGGGGAGCGGCCCGACGATCCTGCTGCTGCACGGAACGGGATCGTCGACACATACATGGCGCTCGCTCGCGCCGCTGCTGGCCGAAAAATTCACAATCGTCGCGCCCGACTTGCCCGGACACGCGTTCACCGACGCGTTGCCGCACCAGCGACTGTCGCTGCCGGGCATGGCCGAAGCGGTTAATGCGTTGATGGTCGAGATGCAAATGCAGCCTGCATTTGTGGTTGGTCATTCCGCGGGCGCTGCAATTCTGACGCGGATGAGTCTCGATGGCGCGTCGATGCGCGGCATTGCCAGTATCAACGGCGCGTTTCTGCCGTTCGCGAAACTGCCCGCTGTCTTTCTGACGCCGGTTGCAAAACTGTTCGCGCTCAACCCACTGATCCCGCGCCTGCTCGCGTGGCGCGCGCAGCGCGCAGAAGCGGTGCAGCGCCTGATCGACAGCACTGGATCGAAACTCGACGACGAAGGTGTCGAGCTCTACGTGCGATTGGTCAGAAGTCCGGACCACGTCGCGGGCGCACTGGCGATGATGGCCAAATGGGATCTGCAGCCGCTGCTGAACGAGCTGCCGAAGCTCGATATTCCTTTGTCGCTGATCGTCGGTGCCAACGACAAGACGGTGGCACCGAGCGAAGCCGATCGCGTGATTCGCCATGCGCCGAATGCAACCCTGGTGAGTTTGCCAGCGCTCGGGCATCTGGCACACGAAGAAGCGTCCGAGCCTGTCGCGTGTGCAGTGCTCGCCGCTGCACACGGTGCGTTGGACTAGCGATGGACGCGCGTCCGCACGCAGTAGTGATCGGCAGCGGCTTCGGCGGGCTCGCCGCCGCGGTGCGACTGGGCGCGCGCGGCTATCGCGTCACCGTGCTGGAACAACTCGATGCTGCGGGCGGGCGCGCGTACGTTTTCCGTCAGGATGGATTCACGTTCGACGCCGGGCCGACGATCATCACCGCACCGTTTCTATTCGAGGAGCTGTGGTCGCTCGCCGGCCGCCGGATGGCGGAAGATGTAGAGCTGCGATCGATTGATCCGTTCTATCGCATCCGCTTCAACGACGGCACGACGTTTGATGCGAGCGCTGATCCGAACACGATGCGCGCGGAGGTTGAGCGTATTTCGCCCGGCGACGTCGCAGGTTACGAGCGCTTCATGCAGGCGTCCGAAGCGATCTACAAAGTCGGCTTCGAGCAGCTCGGCGACGTACCTTTCTCGTCGTGGGCCGATATGGCGCGCATCGCGCCGCAGATGATGCGGCTAAAGAGTCACAAGAGCGTCTACGCGCTGGTCTCCAAGTATGTGCGCGACGAAAAAATCCGCTTCGTGCTGAGTTTTCACCCGCTGTTCGTCGGCGGCAATCCATTTAACGTCACATCGATCTACGCGCTGATTTGTTTTCTGGAGCGCCGCTGGGGTGTGCACTTTGCGATGGGCGGCACCAGCAGCCTGGTGCAGGGCCTGGCGAAACTGATCCACGGACAAGGCAACGCTGTTCGCTACAGCGCGCGCGTGAGCAGCATCACGTTGAGCGGCCGGCGCGCAACCGGCGTGCGGCTTGATTCGGGCGAAGAAATCGCGGCTGACATCGTCGTCTCGAACACCGACGTTGCCCACACGTACAAACATCTTCTGCCGGCCAAGGCGCGCAAGCGCTGGACGGACCAACGGCTTGATAAAGCACGTTATTCGATGAGCCTGTTCGTCTGGTATTTCGGCACGCGACGACAGTATCCCAACGTCTCACATCACACGATCCTGCTCGGCCCGCGTTATCGCGAGCTGCTCGAAGATATTTTCGAGCGCAAGGTGCTGGCGCCGGACTTCAGCCTCTACCTGCATCGGCCGACCGCGACCGATCCGTCACTCGCGCCGCCGGGATGTGACGCGTTTTATGTACTGTCACCCGTGCCACATCTAGACAGCGGCACGAACTGGCAGCAGACTGCGGAACCTTACCGGCAGTCGATTGCACGTCATCTCGAAGCTACCGTGTTGCCGAACCTTGAAGAAAACGTCGTCACTTCACGCATGCTGACACCGCTCGATTTTCAAGATCGCCTGCTGTCCGAGAAAGGTGCGGCGTTCAGCCTCGAGCCGGTACTGTCGCAGAGCGCATGGTTCCGCCCGCATAACGTAAGCGAGGACATAGAGCACTTGTATCTGGTCGGCGCCGGCACGCATCCGGGCGCCGGCGTTCCGGGCGTGCTGTCGTCGGCGCGCATCCTTGACAGCGTTGTGCCTGATGCGGCGGAGTTTGCGCGTGCGACCTGAACCCGTTTCATTCGCGACCGTGGCTGATCTCGCGGAGTGCACCGCACTGTTGCGTCAGGGGTCGCGCACATTTCATGCAGCGTCGCTGGTGCTGCCGGCCGTGACGCGCGCTCGCGCGACGGTGCTGTATGCGTTTTGCCGCCTCGCCGACGACGCGATCGACCTGCATCAAGACCGTGCTGACCAGCTCGCCGCGCTAGGACAGTTGCGCGAGCGCCTCGAGTTGATCTACGCCGGGCGCCCGCGGTCGAATGCCGCTGATCGCGCATTCGCCGGCTTGGTGGAATGTGCAGCGATTCCACTCACGTTGCCCGCAGCGCTGCTGGAAGGATTCGAATGGGACGCGAGCTGGCGCCGTTACGAAACGCTGGCCGACCTGCAGGCGTACGCGGCACGCGTTGCCGGCACCGTCGGCACGATGATGGCGCTGATCATGGGCGCCCGCGACGCGACGGTGTTGGCGCGCGCGACCGATCTCGGCGTTGCGATGCAGCTCACCAACATTGCGCGCGATGTTGGAGAGGATGCGCGTGCGGGCCGGTTGTATCTGCCGCAATCGTGGCTCCGCCAGGCGGACATCGAGCCCGACACGTGGTTGGCGAATCCAACCTACAACCGCGCTATCGGTGCGATCGTGGATCGTTTGCTGCGCGCTGCCGATGCGTTGTATCTGCAGGCAGGCGACGGCATCGCAGCGCTGCCGCACGCGTGCCGGCCCGGCATGCATGCAGCGCGCTTGCTCTACGCAGAGATAGGCCACGAGGTCAGGCGCCGCAAGCTCGATTCGGTGTCGACGCGCGCAGTCGTGTCGCCCGCGCGCAAGGCATGGGTCGTCGCTAATGCGCTGGCATTCGCCGGGCTATCCAGCGGCCGGCCGCACGATGTGAATGCACCGTTGCCGCAGACGCGATTCCTGGTGGAGGCCGCCGCCTCGAATGTGTCGCGCTCACCTCGCCGCTTCGGCTGGCGGCCGCTCGCAGTTCTCGATGCCTACATCGAAGCCAAGATCGGGATGCTGATCAATTTGTTTGGGAAACTGGAGTCGCGCGACCAGGCGGTGCGCTAGCGCGTGGAAATGGAATACACGCCGGTACTCCTGATCGAGCTGCTGCTCGTGTTCGGCAGCGTCGCAGCGCTGACAATCTGGGAGTTGATCTCTTTGCGGCGCTATCGACGCCGGCGCGAAGAAGAGCAGCGCAACGCGAAGCCGCCTCCAGCGTAACGGGACTAGCGACCCAGTCGCGGCATACGGAACGGTAGTAGCGTCTGCACCCAGCGCGATCGAAAGCGATCGAGCGACAGACTTTCGTGAATAGCAGTCATCGTTTGCCTGTTGACCATCGTCGCGATCAGCGAGCGCGCATAAAACGGTGTGTCTTCGAGTGTTTGCACGACTTGCGCGGAGCTGCCGGCGTCGCAGCGCGTGCCTCGGGCAATGTGCCACGCGGTGGTTGGCAGCGGCGCGCGTGGTGGAGCTTCGATCGGCACGACGTTGCCCGCATCATCGAAACGCAGTGCGAGCATCGTCGTTTTCGAGTCGCGGCAGGTGGCGTCGTACAGCACGGTCGTGCCGTGCGGATGGTGAGCGCGCGACCAATGCCACTGCTCGAAGTCGTCTTCCAGCGCTGCGTCGCCATCGTTGGTGTCGACGTAGCCCTTGCCGGACCATGAGACTGCGGGCCGCTCGAATTGAACTTCAACTCGCGCGCTGGGCGCGATAGGCGTCCAGCGGTGTCGCTGGTTTGGATTCAGCGAGTATGTCGCCGACGCGAGCGAAGCAGGCATCACCCGCACGATGCCTCGCAAACGCCGCGGAATCGGCATCGTCGTCTCCTCGACGGTGACGGTCAGCACGCCGTCCTTCCATTCGAGACTGCTGAGCCCGATGCTCAATACCGTCGCTGACCTACGCAGTGCATTCTTCGAGCGCTCGGTCATCGACCAGCGCTTGAACCCGCCGTACAGCGCAACGTTCAGCGCGCAATGGTTCGCGGGGTCGGCGCCTGCCGGCGTGCGGCGGCGCGCGCGTGCGTAGTACGGTGAGAAGACGCTGCCGATGAACGCAATCAAAGTCAGGCCGTGCTTGCGGTCGTCGCTGAGCGCGTCGACGTACCACCACGCGTAACCGTTCGGCGCCACGGGCGCATCGAAGCGGAAGCTCATCGCCTGGTGCTCTTCAACGACATATCTTCGAGCAAGGCAAGCGCGGCAAGTTGGCCTGACACCGCCACCATCGGCACCCCCGGGCCCGGATGAGTACTCGCACCCGCAAGATAGAGGTTCGGTACCCGCGTGCGCACACCGGGGCGTTCGAATGACGAGCGCCAACCGTGCGACGCTCGCCCGTACAACGCGCCGCCGGAACCCGGGAAGAGACGCTCGAAATCGGTCGGCGTGGTCGCTATCGAAGCGTCGTCGTGCTGTTCGATCTGCAACCCGCACCGCTCGAACGCACTGAACGCTCGCTCGCGGCAGTCTTGAATCTCGCGCGCGCCGTAGCGATGCCTGTCGCCGATCGCCGGTGCATTCACCAGTGCGAATAGACGCTCGGTGTCGTCGCCGGGTGCTGCACGATCGTCGCGGTCTTGCGCACACACGTAGACCGTCGGCGAAGTCGGCACACGATCGCGTTTGAAAATGTCGGCAAACTCGGCTTCGTAGTCGTCCGAGAAAAAAACGTTGTGGCGCACGAGCGGGAAGCCAGTGGCGCGGGCGCGCATCGCCCACGTAATGGCCGAAAGCGATCTCGCGTGCTTCGTGGTCACAGGCACGGCGGAGGCAACGGCGGCGCCGAATCTCCCCGCGGCCATCGCTTCTACGTCGCACGTCATGACTAACGCTTCGACTTCGCAGCGCTCGCCGCTCGCCAAGGTAATCGCATAGATGCGATCAGTGCTCACGTCGACGCTCTTAACGTCGGCGTTGAATTGAAACTTCGCGCCATTTTTCTCGGCGAGTTCCTGCAGGGCGCGCGCCAGCGAATGCATGCCGCCTTCAATACTCCAGACGCCTTCCTGCTCGACGTGCGCCACCAGCATCAACGTGGCCGGCGCCAGCCACGGCGATGACCCGCAATAGGTGGCATAGCGGCCGAACAGTTGCCGAAGCCGTGCGTCGCGAAACTGTTTGCCGAGCGCCTGCCACAGCGTGGTGAACGGTTGCAGCCGCGTCAGGTGCGCCCATCGATGCAGGCCGACGCGCCGCGCGAGCTCGACCGGCCCGCTGACGCGCTGCGCGCGGATGAACGTTCGATCGAGCGTCTGATAGATATCCCGCGCGCGCTCGCAGAACTGCAGATAGCGCCGCGCTTCGGCGGCGCCGGCAAAATCGGCGATCGCCGCCGCCGAGCGTTCGCGGTCCGCGTACAGGTCGAGCCGCTCATTTCCTGTCCACGCGTGCCGTGCGAGAACGTCGAGCGGACACAGCCGAACGTGCTCGCTCAATTCGGCGCCGACCGAGGCGAAGATGTCGTCGAAGATCGCGCGCAGAGTGAACACCGTCGGACCGGCGTCGACGCGCGCACCGGCCACCTCCACCGTGCGCATCTTTCCGCCGACCTCCGCCGCGCGCTCGAGCACCACCACGGCAAGCCCCTGCCGTGCGAGCAGCAGTGCTGCGACCAAGCCGGAAATCCCGGCGCCGACCACAGCCACGCGCCGCCCTAAAGAACCGTTGCGGGCTTGCATGTGTCAGAAGTAGTTGACATTTTGGCTTGACAAGCGAAGATTACGGCAGGGAGGCGCAATGGAAACGGTCAATCGCATTGAGACGGCGTTGAAGGACGCGTTGTCATTGAGCACGGGCGCCGGCTCTCCGCCCAAGCTCGCAGCCGCGTTGCGGCACGCCGTTTTTCCTCCCGGTGCACGCATCCGCCCTCGCCTGTGCCTGGCGGTTGCGGCGGCGTGCGGCGAAGACGATCCGGCGCTGGTCGGCGCCGCGGCTGCGTCGCTCGAGCTGCTGCATTGCGCCTCGCTGGTTCATGACGATCTCCCATGCTTCGACGATGCGCTGATCCGGCGCGGCAAGCTCTCGGTGCATCGAGCATTTGGCGAGCGGCTCGCGGTTCTCGCGGGCGATGCCCTGATTGTGCTGGCGTTTCAGTCGCTGGCGATCGGCGCCGCGCGCCATCCACAGCGGCTGCGGCCACTGATGCGAACGATCGGCAATGCCGTCGGAGCGCCGGGCGGGATCGTGGCAGGCCAAGCTTGGGAATGCGAGTCGCACATCGTGCTCGCGGATTACCAGCGCGCGAAAACGGGCGCGCTGTTCATCGGCGCCACCAGCGCCGGCGCCGAAGCGTCCGGCGCCGATCCATCACCCTGGCGCATGCTGGGTGATCGGCTGGGAGAGGCTTATCAAGTGGCCGACGACATTCGAGACGTCGCCGCGAGCCCGCACGACATCGGCAAGGCCGTCGGGCGTGACGCCGCGCTGGGACGGCCGAGCGCGGCGCGTGAGTTCGGACTGAATGGCGCGATCAAACACTTTCAGCAGCTGATCGACGAGGCGACAGAATCGATCCCGGCGTGTCCGGGCGCTTCGAGTTTTCGGTCGCTGATTCGCCACGAAGCGGAGCGCCTGGTGCCCGAAGAGGTGGTTCGGCTGGCGGCTTGACCGAATAAGGTCGCCCATGGAGCGGCCCCGCTGGCGCGACCGCTGGCTCACGCAGCGCAATCGACTGCTCGCAAGCCGCCGCTTTCAGCGTTGGGCTTCCGCCTTTCCACTGACCCGGCCGATCGCACGACGCGACGAGCGCGCGCTGTTCGATTTGACCGCGGGCTTCGTGTTCTCGCAAATTTTTGTCGCGTGCGCGCGGCTGCGCTTGTTCGATCTGCTGGCTGATGGTCCGTTGTCGATCAGCGAGATTGCGTCGCGCACTGCGCTGAGCGAGCCTGCCGCCGCGAGATTGGCCGACGCGGCAACATCGCTTCGACTTTTGCAGCGAGCCGGAGGCAAGTATGCGCTCGGCCGGTTGGGCGCCGTAATGGTCGGCAATGCCGGCATCGCCGCGTTGCTCGAACATCATTCGGCGCTCTATGAGGATCTGACTGACCCGGTTGCGATGTTGCGCGCGGAGTCGGCATCGAATTCGCTGGCCGACTATTGGGGGTACGGCAAGGCGCAACGTCCTTCGGAATTGGCGAGTGCCGACGTGACAGGCTACAGCGATGTGATGTCGGCATCGCAATCGCTGTTAGCCGATGAAGTCCTCGACGCGTATCGCTTCGATCAGCACAGGTGCCTGCTCGATGTCGGCGGCGGTGACGGCACCTTCATCGATCGCGTAGCGCAGCGAGCGCCGCAGCTGCAGCTGATGCTGTTCGATCTTCCGGCCGTGGTCGCACTGGCGCGTCAGCGGCTCGATGCGGCCGGGCTGAGTGGTGCGCAGGTTTTTGGCGGAGATTTCGCGCGCGATGCGCTCCCCACGGGCGCTGATCTGATCACGCTGGTGCGCGTGCTGCACGACCACGGCGACGAAAAAGTGCGGGTACTACTGCGAGCGGCTCATCAGGCCCTCCCGAGCGGCGGCACGCTGCTCGTGGCCGAGCCGATGGCCGATACGCCGGGCGGCGAATCAATCGCTGCGTACTTCAACTTCTATTTTCTTGCGATGGGCGACGGTCATTTGCGATCGAAGCGAGAACTCACGCGCCTGATGCGCTCGCACGGGTTCGTTTCTGTGAAGGAAGCACGCTCTGCGGCACCGCAGCATGTGCGTGTTTTGATGGCTCGGCGCAACTGAGGTGTTAAGTTCTCTTGACAGTCATTTAAGTCAGCGTAAAGTGACACTCAATCGACGCTCAACTGATCTGAGCTTCGACTGACCGACCCCAAGAATCGGCATCAACACATAGGTTTCCGGGAAACGATGCGCGCAACTGCAGTGGTGCTTCAGCAGCCCGAACGGCTTGCATTAAGTTCGCTGGAACTGACGCCGCCCAACGACAACGATGTCGTCGTCGACATCGACTTCAGCGGCATCAGCACAGGCACCGAGCGTTTGTTGTGGTCGGGGCGCATGCCTACGTTTCCGGGCATGGGCTACCCGCTTGTTCCAGGCTACGAGTCGGTCGGCCACGTGACGCACGCCGGCGCCAACACCAAACACACAGTGGGCGAGCAGGTGTTCGTTCCCGGCGCGCGTTGCTTCGGTGAAGTGCGCGGGCTATTTGGCGGCGCATCGTCGCGCGTGGTGGTCCCCGATGCGCGCGTGGTATCGATCGATGAATCGCTCGGCGAGCACGGCGTGCTGCTGGCGCTCGCAGCCACCGCTTATCACGCAGTGGCGAGCAAGCGCGAGCGGATCGTGCCGCCGGATCTGATCGTCGGTCATGGCGTGCTGGGCCGTCTGCTGGCGCGTATGACGGTGATCGCCGGCTTTGCGCCACCAACGGTATGGGAGCGCAATACCAACCGCGTGTCCGGCGCGCTCGATTACACGGTGACCGATCCCGCACACGACGAGCGCCGTGATTACCGCGCCATCTACGATGTCAGCGGCGATTCTTCGATTCTCGACACACTGATCGGACGTCTTGCGCCCGGCGGTGAAGTCGTACTCGCAGGCTTCTATACGGATCCGCTGACGTTCGCTTTTCCGCCTGCGTTCATGCGCGAAGCGCAGATCCGCGCCGCCGCGGAATGGCAGAAGCCCGACTTGCTCGCTGTTAAAGAGTTGGTGGAAACGGGCCGCCTGTCGCTCGACGGCTTGATCACGCATCGTGAAGACGCGGGCAATGCAGAGCGTGCGTATCGCACCGCATTCAACGACGACACCTGTTTGAAAATGGTTCTTGACTGGAGAGCAGCCGCATGACGATTGGTCAAAGTACCTCTTGCGGTACGGGTGGCGAGGCAAAGATTCACGTCATGAAGGCGCAGCTGCGAGCCGAGGCCGCGGTCGAGCCCGATCCGGTGCACACCTCGCCCGCCTCGAAAACCACACAGATCATTGCGATCTACGGCAAGGGCGGCATCGGCAAGAGCTTCACGCTCGCCAACCTCTCTTACATGATGGCGCAGCAGGGAAAGAAAGTGCTGCTGATCGGCTGCGACCCGAAGAGCGACACCACATCGCTGCTGTTCGGCGGCAAGGCGTGCCCGACGATCATCGAAACCAGCTCGAAGAAAAAACTTGCGGGTGAAGCGGTCGCGATCGGCGACGTGTGCTTCAAACGCGATGGCGTGTTCGCGATGGAGCTCGGCGGCCCGGAAGTCGGACGCGGCTGCGGCGGGCGCGGAATCATTCACGGCTTCGAGACGCTCGAGAAGCTCGGCTTCCATGACTGGGGATTCGATTACGTGCTGCTCGACTTCCTGGGCGACGTCGTGTGCGGCGGCTTCGGCCTGCCGATCGCGCGCGACATGTGTCAGAAAGTCATCGTCGTCGGCAGCAACGATCTGCAATCGCTGTACGTCGCCAACAACGTGTGCTCCGCGGTCGAATATTTCCGCAAGCTCGGCGGCAACGTCGGCGTCGCCGGGCTGGTCATCAACAAGGACGACGGCACAGGAGAAGCGCAGGCGTTCGCCAAGGAAGTCGGCATCCCTGTGCTGGCCGCGATCCCGGCGCATGACGACATTCGCCGCAAGAGCGCTAACTACGAAATCATCGGCCGTCCCGGAACGCAGTGGGCGCCGGTGTTTGAAGAGCTCGCGAAGAACGTTGCGGAAGCGCCACCCGTTCAACCGAAGACGCTGACGCAGGATGGCCTGCTCGGCTTGTTTGCCGGCGACGTCGTCGGCCGCAACGTCGTGCTCGATCCGGCGACGACGTTCGACATGGTCGGCCGCCACGACGTGGTGAAGAAATCGCTCGAAGTGATTTACGACACGGTTTAGATGAACGACATCGGCAAAGCCTCGACGCTCGCTCGACCCACGGGCGAAGTCGTGTTCGACAGCAGCGCAAGCGCGCCGTTAAACAACGACGGCGTGATTGCCGAAGAGCGGCGCGTGATTCCTATTAATGTTGAAGCGGCAAAAGCCGATGGCCTCGGCTGCCATGCCGGCAAAGACCAGATGCGCGAAGCAGCCGCTGCGGCCGGCAAGAGCGAGGTGCTCGACCGTTACGCCGCCGACTATCCGCTAAATCCCGACGCCGGCCCGCACGACCAGCCGCAGAGCATGTGCCCTGCGTTCGGCTCGCTGCGCGTCGGATTGCGCATGCGCCGCACGACGACCGTGCTGTCGGGTTCCGCGTGCTGCGTGTACGGCCTGACGTTCACGTCACATTTTTACGGCGCGCGCCGCTCGGTCGGCTACGTGCCGTTCAACTCCGAGACGCTGGTCACGGGCAAGCTGTTCGAAGACATTCGCGAAGCGGTGTTCAAGCTCGCTAACCCCGAGCAGCTCGACGCCATCGTCATCATCAACCTGTGCGTGCCGACCGCGTCGGGTGTGCCGCTGCAGCTGCTGCCGAAGGAAATCAACGGCGTTCGCATCATCGGCATCGACGTGCCCGGCTTCGGCGTGCCAACGCACGCGGAAGCGAAGGACGTGCTGGCCGGCGCGATGCTGAAGTACGCACGCACCGAAGTCGAAGCGGGACCCGTGCAGGCGCCGCGCACAGGAGTCAGCGAGCGGCCGACCGTGACGTTGCTCGGCGAAATGTTCCCCGCCGATCCGATCGGCATCGGCATGATGCTCGAGCCGCTCGGTCTCGCCGCGGGACCCGTGGTGCCGACGCGCGAGTGGCGCGAGCTGTACGCCGCGCTCGATTGCGCAGTCGTCGCTGCGATGCATCCTTTCTACACCGCGAGCATTCGCGAATTCGAAGCGGCCGGCCGAACCATAGTGGGCTCGGCGCCGGTTGGTTACGACGGCACCGCGAGCTGGCTCGATGCGATCGGCGACGCGTGCAATGTCCAGCGCGAAAAAGTCGATGCAGTCAAGAATCGCTTGCTGCCCGCGATTCGCGGTGCGCTCGCCAACGCGCCGATTAAGGCGCGCATCACATTGTCGGGTTACGAAGGCTCCGAGCTACTGGTGGCTCGTCTGCTGATTGATAGCGGCGCCGACGTGCGCTACGTCGGCACTGCGTGCCCGCGCACGCGCTGGTCGGAAGCCGATTGCCAATGGCTGCAGGGGAAAGGCGTGCGCGTCCAGTACCGCGCGTCACTCGAGCAGGACTTGGCCGCGATGGTTGAGTTCGAACCCGACCTTGCTATCGGCACCACGCCGGTCGTGCAGAAGGCGAAGGAACTCGCCATTCCTTCGCTCTACTTCACCAACCTGATTTCGGCGCGGCCGTTGATGGGCGTGGCCGGCGCCGGTTCGTTGGCGCAAGTGATCAATGCATCGCTCGCGAGCAAGGGGCGCTTCGACACGATGAAGGATTTCTTCGAAGGCGTCGGCACCGGTTACGCGGCCGGTGTGTGGGAAGACGTTCCGAAGGATCGCCCCGAATTTCGCGAGTTCTACAAGCGGCAGCTCGAGAAGAAAGCCAAAAAACAAAAAGCGGAGCAAATGATCTGATGTACATCATCGATCACGATCGCGCGGGCGGCTACTGGGGTGCGGTGTACGTGTTCACCGCGATCAAGGGCCTGCAGGTGATCATCGACGGCCCGGTCGGTTGCGAGAACCTGCCGGTCACCTCGGTACTGCATTACACCGATGCGCTGCCGCCACACGAGTTGCCGATCGTCGTCACCGGCCTCGGCGAAGAAGAGCTCGGGCAGCACGGCACCGAAGGCGCAATGAAGCGCGCGCACAAGACGCTCGATCCGCATCTGCCATCAGTAGTCGTCACCGGCTCGATCGCCGAGATGATCGGCGGCGGCGTAACGCCGGAAGGAACCAACATCCAGCGCTTCCTGCCGCGCACGATAGACGAGGACCAATGGCAGAGCGCAAATCGCGCACTGTTCTGGCTGTGGACCGAACATGGCCTGCGCCACATTCCCGAGCGCAAGCCGCGCAAAGAGGGCGAGAAGCCGCGCGTCAATATCATCGGCCCCGCGTACGGCACGTTCAACATGCCGAGCGACCTGCACGAGATTCGGCGCCTGGTCGAAGGCATCGGCGCAGAGATCAACATGGTCTTTCCGCTCGGCAGCCATCTGGCCGACGTGCAGAAGCTCGCCGACGCCGACGTCAACATCTGCATGTATCGCGAGTTCGGCCGCATGCTGTGCGAAGCACTCGAGCGGCCGTATCTGCAGGCTCCTATCGGGCTGCACAGCACGACAAAATTCCTGCGCTCGCTCGGTGAGTTGCTCGGCATCGATCCCGAGCCGTTCATCGCGCGCGAGAAGCACACGACGATCAAGCCGCTGTGGGATCTTTGGCGTTCGGTCACGCAGGATTTCTTCGGCACCGCAAGCTTCGGCATCGTCGCCAACGAAACCTATGCGCGCGGTGTGCGCAATTTCCTCGAAACAGAAATGGGGCTGCCCTGCACGTTCGCGTTCGCGCGCAGCGCGGGCGTCAAGCCCGACAACCATCAGGTACGCGAAGCGGTTCGCACGAAGACGCCGCTGGTGCTGTTCGGTAGCTACAACGAACGCATGTACCTGGCCGAATGTGCTGGTCGCGCGAGCTATATCCCGGCTTCTTTCCCGGGGGCCGTGATACGCCGTGCGACCGGCACACCCTTCATGGGCTACGCCGGTGCGACCTACCTGGTGCAGGAAGTGTGCAACGCGCTGTTCGACGCGCTGTTCCACATCATTCCGCTGTCGACCGACATGGATAAGGTCGACCACACCCCCGCTCGTCTGGCGAAGGTGAATGCCACGCCGTGGGACGAAGAAGCGCATGCATTGCTCGAGCGCCTGGTCGAAGCCGAGCCGGTGCTGGTGCGAATTTCTGCAGCGAAGCGCCTGCGCGATAGAGCCGAGCGCGCCGCACGCACCGCGGGAGAAGAGCGCGTCAGCGTCGAGCGCATGCGCGCCGAGTGCGGCATCGCCGAAGCGAAGGAGCCGCAACCCGCATGAAGCTGATCAACCCGATCGCCCGTTCTCCGGGCAAACCATTCTCCGCAACATTGCGAAATGCGGCGGCGATCCCTTCCGTGCAGGGTCTGCGCGGTAACGGCCGTTAGGCCACCTTGGAGGTACCCCACATATGGCTGATAGAGATGGCTCGTTATCCGGGCTGACCGAACATGAAGCAAGGGAATTTCATGGGGTGTTCATGA